>CAJOOL010000266.1 GCA_905236115.1 uncultured Endomicrobiia bacterium | reverse complement strand
CAAACAGCTTTTTTCCGGGTCGCCCAAATCAGACGGTTTTTTGGCATGAAAATAAAAACTGGATTTTGGCCAATTTGAGCCGACACAATACCGCGTAAAATATTTATTTCCTCTGGAATCAATACCGAATATCGGATCTCTGTCCGATGTATAGTAATAATCTGATGTATCCCATGTTAAAAAGTTCCCGTATTCGGAATAATAAGCTTTCTGAGCTGAAACAACAGTTCCAATTAGAGCATATCCTTCAGCCCATTTTGCTTTATCTATATAACCTCTGTAAATCGGGACGCTGATTACAGACAGGATAATGACGATGGCGATTACGATTACCAACTCTACGAGGGTGAAGCCCGTTTTGCTTTTACAAAATTTTAATGACTTTTTCATAGTTTTTCTCCTTTTTTGTTTTTTATTTTTTAATTATCCGAGGCTAACCCCTCGGGTTCCTCTTTTCAAACGACAAGATTGCTTCGTCGCAACTTCGTTGCTCCTCGCAATAACAGCAAAGAGGAGTTTTTATAACATAGATTCCCGATTAACGACTACAAAGTGCTTCGCACTTTTCGGGAATGACAGACTATACGGCAATTTACAATGTATAATGAACGACATAATGAGAATTTATAATTAACGACAATAGCAAATTGTGTTGCTTTTTAAAGAACATTTTTGGTATAATCGCCGAGAAGATAAACAGTGACGATGTTTTTATCTTTTTTCCAAGCTAATGCTATGTTTTGGCGGTGTTTATGCCAAATCAGCCCGCTCGGCTTTTTGTTTTTTTTATTGTTATAAAATATATTTAAATTGAATTTAATTGCATAAATTTATTTCAATTTAAGTATATTATATAACATTGTTTGTTTTTAGTCAATAGAAAAATTTATTTTTTTAAAAAACTTATATACAGGAAACGCTGATTAATTCTAAACGGACACCTTGAGGCATATTTTGCTTATTCATAATTAATAAGCATTTTCTAAACGGCAGTTAAATGATAAATTATAAGATAAAAGAATTACTTCAAAACTTTAATGACGGAAACTATATAGGCAGTAAAATTAAACTTGCAAAAATGCTGGGAGTTACTTCCGCAAGCGTTTCTCAATGGTGCCTGGGACAGGCGGAACCGTCTCAAGTGTATGTTGAAAAAATGGCAAAAATATTTAATAAATCTTGCGAACAAATAAGAGAAATTTTTACGGCTGCCTCAAAAGTTTCCGGCAATAACAGCCAGGAAAAAGAAAATTATTTAAAAGATAAAGAAATTGATATATTGAAAGAAAAAATAAAAGTTCTGGAAGATAAGGTAGTTTTCCTGCAGGAACAAGTTGATTTTTACAAACAAAAGTCTGCCGGCCGATAAAAAACAAAGATACTTCGCTGCAAAATTTTTGCTACAATCCTTTTAATTTAGTATAATCAGATTTTAAAATTTTTTTGGGAGAATACCGTGCTGTCAAAAAAAATAGAATTGTTATGTATAACTTATCCGCGTAAAGATATGAGTTATTACGAGCAGGTGGAACTGGCTTGTCAGGGCGGGGCTGATATGATACAGTTCCGCGATAAAGAACTGTCCGATAAGGATATTTTGGAAACTGCTGTCCGTCTGGGTGAAATATGCAAAAAGTATAATGTATATTTTACGGTAAATAACAGAATAGATGTTGCCGATATTTCCGAAGCCGGCGGCGTTCATTTGGGACAAAAAGATTTGCCTGTTTGGTATGCAAGGAAAATTTTGGGAAATTCCAAAATAATCGGTATTTCCGCTTCCGGTGTTGAAAAAGTTCTTGAAGCGTCAAAACTGCCCGTTGATTATATCGGCTGTGGGGCGATATTTCCTACCAAAACCAAGCCGGATGCAAATGTAAGAGGTTTGGAAGTTTTAAGAGAAATAAAGAAGATAAATTTTACAAAGCCTGTTATAGCAATAGGCGGAATAAATAAAAAAAATGCCGAAGAAGTTATAAAAGCGGGTGCTGACGGAATAGCTGTGGCAAAGGCTGTCTGCGGTG
This sequence comes from uncultured Endomicrobiia bacterium, assembly GCA_905236115.1. Taxonomy (GTDB): domain Bacteria; phylum Elusimicrobiota; class Endomicrobiia; order Endomicrobiales; family Endomicrobiaceae; genus Ruminimicrobiellum. Next base: position 2,503 of record CAJOOL010000266.1, on the reverse strand, counting down.
CAAAAGATATAAAAAAAGAAGCGGAAATAATAAAACAGGTTATAAAAAACGCAAAAGGCGTTTTTTAATGTACAATTATAATGTACAATAAACGACAAAAATAATTAGAAATAAGAAATTAGCAATTAGTAATTTATGAGTCCTGCGGACAGAAATTGATAATTTCTAATTGCTGATTGCAGTTTAGCGAGGCAGGCTAAGAGGCAACGAAGCAATCTTGTCGTTAACCGCGTAGCGGTGTCATCCCCGAATGTTTTTGTCGGGGATCTGTGTACCTTAAACTATAAACTAAAAATTATGCAGTATTTTTAAGAGGTTAAATATGACATTAATGGACCAAGCAAGAAACAACGAAGTAACTAAAGAAATTGAAGAAGTTGCAAAATACGAGCAAGTCTCGCCGGACTTTATTATTAAAGGCATTGCGGACGGCTCAATAGTAATACCGAAAAATATCAACAGAATTCAAAAACTGCCCAGAGCTATAGGTGCAGGGCTGAAAACCAAAATTAATGCCAATCTCGGAACATCACCCGACCACATAAACATAAAAGAAGAACTTGAAAAAATGGAAATTGCCGTTAAATACGGTGCAGATGCCATAATGGATTTATCTACCGGCGGAAATTTGCTTGAAATGAGAAAAGAAATTTTGGCACAATGTCCCGTCCAGGTGGGAACGGTTCCTATTTATCAGGTTGCCTGTGAAACCGTTAAAGGCGGAAAGAAAAAAATTTCGCAGATGGACTCTGAACTTATGTTTGATGTTATTGAACAGCAGGCCGAGCAGGGCGTAGATTTTATGACGATACATTGCGGCGTAAATAAGGAAACGGTTTCAATGCTTGACAGACAGCCTCGTCTTATGGGTGTAGTCAGCCGAGGCGGTTCTTTCTTGGCTAAATGGATAAGAGCAAACAAAAAAGAAAACCCTTATTATGAACAGTATGACAGACTTTTAAAAATAGCAAAAAAATATGATGTTACTTTAAGTTTGGGCGACGGGTTCCGTCCGGGAGGTACTCCCGATGCTACCGACGGTCCGCAGATTGCCGAGCTTTCCATTTTGGGCGAGCTGGCACTCAGAGCAAGAAAAGAGGGTGTGCAGGTAATGATAGAAGGTCCGGGACATATTCCCTTGGATCAAATTCAGTCAAACGTTATTTTGGCAAAGAGATTGACGCATAATTCGCCTTTGTATTTCCTGGGGCCTCTTGTTACCGATATTGCTCCCGGTTATGACCATATCACTTCCGCAATAGGCGGTGCAATGGCTGCAAGTTACGGTGTGGATTTTATCTGTTATGTTACCCCTGCGGAACATTTAAGACTGCCCGATGTAAACGACGTTAAAGAGGGGGTAATTGCTTCCAAAATTGCAGCCCATGCGGCAGACATTGTAAAAAATGTTAAAGGTGCAAGACAGCAGGATTACAATATGTCCAGATACAGAAAAGAAAGAAACTGGGAAAAACAGAGAGAATACTGTATAGACCCGGTAAAATTTGACCAGGAAAGAGCAAAAATCGCACCGAATTTGAAAGATACTTGTTCAATGTGCGGTGAATTTTGTTCTATGAGGGATGAAGAATGAAAAACGATATGAACTTAAAAACAATAAAAGTTAAAGTACCTGCAACTACCGCCAATTTAGGTCCGGGGTTTGATATTTTTGGTGCGGCGTTATCATTGTATAACGAGCTGGAGATTTCTTTGGCAGCCGATACAAAAAAAGCAAAATTTGTTATTGCGGGAGAGGGCAGAAAAATTCTTCCCAAAGACGAAAAAAATATTTTGTGGAAGGCAATGTCTGCAGTATTTGAAGAGCTCGGCGTTCAAGATAAATACGGTTTAAAAAATTTTAATATCAAACTGATAAATAATGTTCCTTTAAGCTCGGGATTAGGTTCTTCTTCGGCTGCACGTGCGGCGGGAATAATTGCCGCAAATGAAATCTGCGGAAATAAACTTTCCAAAAAAGAGATGTTGAAAATCGGTATAAAACTTGAAGGTCATCCGGACAATATTGTTCCTGCTTTTTACGGCGGTGTATGCGTTTCCGTCAGAGACGATAACGGAGATTTTGAAGTAGTAAAACTTCCCGTGCTTAAAATGAAAGCCGTAGTATGCACACCGGGTTTTGAGTTGGCGACGGAACGCTCAAGAAACATTTTACCTGAAAAGTATGATAGAAAAGATATAGTTTTTAACGGTGCAAGAATTGCGTTGTTGACTAAGGCGTTCTGCACGGGTGATTTTTCTCTTTTGCAGAAAGCCATGCAGGATAAGCTTCATCAGCCTTACAGAGCAAAGTTAATTCCCGTTATGCAGGAACTGATTTCTTCCGCAGTAAGTGCCGGTGCTTACGGTGCGTGCCTTTCAGGCTCGGGGCCGTCAATGATTGCATTCTGTAAAACGAGCAAAGCTAAAGACATATCAAAAGTTATGGCAAAAGTTTGGAAAAAGGAAACCGTTCCCGCCAAACTTTTTATTTTAGATTTTG
>CAJOOL010000265.1 GCA_905236115.1 uncultured Endomicrobiia bacterium | reverse complement strand
TGATTTGGCAGCTATCGGAACGGCGGAAACCATTCACTGTGCAAACAGAGGCGAAAATATTACCGTAATATTTATAAATAATGCCAACTACGGTATGACGGGCGGACAGATGGCACCTACTACTCTTTTAGGACAGGTGACGGAAACCACGCCTTTCGGAAGAGATCCTCAGAGAGAGGGCTATCCTATAAACGTTTGTGAGCTTCTGGCAAATTTGAAAGGAACAAAATATATTGAAAGAGTGTCCGTATGTGATGCTCCTCATGTAATACAGACAGGAAAAGCCATTAAGAAAGCTTTTCAAAATCAGATTGAGGGTAAAGGGTATTCTTTTATTGAAGTTGTTTCACATTGTCCGGTAGATTGGGGCAAAACTCCGCTGGAAGCAACAAAATGGGTAAAAGAAGAAATGTTTAAAACTTTTCCTCTCGGTGTAATAAAAGACGAAACAAAATAAGGTGAAATAATAATATGAAGATTTATGAAGAAATAATTTCGGCAGGTTTTGGCGGGCAGGGTGTGCTTCTTGCGGGAACACTTATTGCACAGGCCGCCATAGAGCAGAATTTAAAAACTACGTGGTTTCCGTCTTACGGTGCGGAAATGAGAGGCGGAACGGCCAATTCTACCGTTATAATTTCCGACGAAGAAATCGGTTCTCCGGTAGCATTTGCACCGAGTGCATTAATTGCACTGAACAGGCCGTCTTTGGAAAGGTTTTTGCCGAAAATGAAAGAAAAATCAGTAATAATTGCTAATTCTTCTTTAATTGATACGAAAGATTTTGAAAGCGATAAAAGAATAAAGTTTATACCTATATCCGAAATTGCCGATAAACAGGTAGGCAATATCAAAACGGCCAATATGGTTGCCGTAGGTGCTTTAATTAAGCATATTGCCGCACCGAGCTTGGACAGTGTTATAAAGGCTTTGGACACGGCGTTTTATGCCAAACCGAAAGTGATACCTTTGAATATTAAGGCCGTTAATGCCGGCTTTAACTACGAGGTATAGAGGAATAGAAGTATAGAGGGATGGAAACGACACCAACAGGGTCGTCATTAAACTTTTCAGCTCTTCAGCTTTTCAGTTGAGCGGACAAAGTCCGCGGCTCAGCTAAAAAATACGGAGTATTTTTTATGATAACAATCAGAAGTGCCAAAGTAACCGATGCGAAACAAATACATAAGCTGGTTGAATTTTTTGCAGATAATAAAGAAATGCTGCACAGGTCGCTCAATTCCATATACGAAAATATACAGGAATATGTTGTTGCCGAAGAAGAAAAAGACGGCGTAAAGAAAGTTATCGGCTGTGGTGCGTTGCACGTCAACTGGGACGACTTGGCCGAAGTAAAAGCATTGGCCGTAGATAAATTGTACGCCAGACAGGGAATAGGCACAAAAATTGTTACCACGCTTGAACAGAACGCTTTAAAACTGGATATATTTACCACTTTTGCATTAAGTTTTAAGCCGAACTTTTTTATGAAGCTGGGTTATGAAGTTATTTCCAGAGATGTTTTACCGCAGAAGATTTGGAGCGAATGTATAAATTGCCATTTGTTTCCCGATTGCGGCGAAGTTCCTTTAATTAAAGATTTATCGCCGGAAGCAAAAAAGCACAGATTATCAAAACATAAAAAGTAAAAAAAATGTGAAAAGTTTAAAATACCGTTGACATTTAACGGATAATTTTATATCTTATATTTGTTTCGAAACAAGTCATTAGAAAAGTAATAAAATCTGGGGGATTTAAAAATGAAAAAAATTGTTGGTTTAGTTTTGGTTTTGGGGTGTATTGTATTGTTTGGCACAAGTGCTTGGGCAACAGATCCTTTAAAAACACTTTCTTCTATTGCGGATTTTTCTGGGATACAAGGGGAAGTGTCTATTGATGTTGTTCTAAAGAATATTAGTGGTGATACTGCTGCAACAAATATTGCATGGGATGTTAATAATATTGCTTTAGGTACGTCAACTAATAATTGGACAACAGCAACTGTTTATGCTGATATGACAAGTACTGTTACTCAGGCTGGTGGAAAAATATATATTTATCAAGATAATAAGAATGGTACAAATTATAGAGCTACTTCAGGAAGAGAT
>CAJOOL010000264.1 GCA_905236115.1 uncultured Endomicrobiia bacterium | reverse complement strand
TTTTTTTGAACAAACCACCAAGACGAGAGGATACAGAAAAAACTGCAAAGTTTGAGCCGAATACGATGGTGCAGCCCAAAATTTGCTGTTTTTTCGCTGTAATTTGTTGCTTTTTAAAGAACATTTTTGTATAATCGCCGAGAGATAAAGGCTGGCGAAAGTATTTATCTTCTTTTACAAATTATTGCTATGTTAAAATCCGCTCGGCTTATATTGTGTACTTTTAAAAAATACAATATGCTTTATTTGTAAAGTATAATTTGACTTATATATCTTAATTATACGCTATTTTGATTTCTTTGTCAAGCAAAAAGATAAAGAAGTTTTTTATCCGATTTTAAACAAAAAAATACGGCAGACAAATTTTGATAAAGATTTAATAACAAATTTTGACCGCAAAGAGGCTGAATGAAGTTCAAGAAAACATTTTTTACCGAACAGCTGAGAAAAATAATGTTTGAAAAAAATTTGACTCAGAAAGATTTAGGTGAAATGCTGGGCGTAAGCAGACAGATGGTAAACCAATGGCTGACAACGGACAGAAAGCCGTCTTTTGATTCTCTTGAAAAAATTTCAAAAGCCTTGAAAGTTCCCGCCGCTTATTTTATTGATGGAAACGGAAATAAAAATGGAAATGAAAACGTAAACAAAAGCAGAAACGAAGCCGAAAACAACAATAAAAATAATAGCGAAAATTTAATTAAATCCGAAAATAAAAAATATGAAAATGCGGAACTTTCCATAATAATGAAACTGATAGAAGAAAACAATAAAAGGGTGGATTTGGAAATATCTCTGCTGAAGAAAGATAACGAAAAAATGAAAAAAGAAATAAATTCTTTAAAAAAGAAATTATAAAATACCGCACGTCCGCAAGCATTTTACAAAAAATTCCAACAAAAAACGGTGCCTTGACGGAATAGTTTATCTTTTCCAAAAAAGGCACCGCATTTTTTTATTATATTTTTTGATTGTATTATTTTATCTTGTTTTATAAAATTTTTATTTCATCTTCTCTGCCAAAGCAAATGCGGCATCACGGCAGGCTTTCAGCTCAGCTTCGTTCGGTTTGAATTTTGCACCTGCCTGAGCAACAACTTCCACACCGAAAGAAGAAAGTTTTTCCGCAATTTCTTTTACGGCACCGCCTGCCCAGCCGTAAGAGCCGAACGCAAGTCCTAATCTGTTTTTCGGTTTCATACCTTTTAAGAAATGTAAAAATCCTGCAATGTATGCAAGCATTTCATTATCGTGTGTGGAAGAACCTATAACAAAGGCTTTTGCATCCAGCATTTCATAAGCAAGCTCCGCAAAATCCGTCTTTGCTACGTCAAACATTTTTGCTTCAATATTTTTTTCGCTTAAAGCCCTCACAATTTCTCTTGCCATAATTTCGGTTGAACCCCACATCGTTTCATACACGATAACGGCTTTGTTTGCGACGGAGTTTTTCGTCCACGTCAAATATTTTTCTATAATGTCATTTACATTTTTCCGCCATACCGGTCCGTGGCTGGGAGCGATATAATCAACAGCTAAATTCATTTTTAAAATATCGTTAATTTTTCTTTCTATCATTGTTCCCAGTGGCCACAAGATATTGGCATAATATTTTTTGGCAGCCTTATCAATCAGCCCCTGTTCAATTTCGTCCGCAAAAATTTTTGTCGTTGCGATATGCTGTCCGAAACCGTCATTGGAAAATAAAACTTTTTTCTCTGCACAGTATGTCATCATGCTGTCCGGCCAGTGCACCATGGGAACTTCCACAAAAGTTAAAGTATTGTCACCCAAATTTATCTTATCGCCGGTTTTAACGACGTTTATCTGAATGTCAAGATTATAATATTTTTCCAGTCCTTCTTTCAGTTTTGCCGTGCCGTAAAATTTTGCGTTCTTGCAGACTTTCGCCATATATTCTATGGAACCGCTGTGGTCGGGCTCAAGATGATTTAGAATAACATGAACGATTTTTTCTGGCTCAATAATTTCTCTTATATTTTTTATAAATTCTTCTTCAAAACCTTTATGAACCACATCTATCAAAGCAGGTTCTTTGTCGTTGATTAAATAAGAATTATATGTTGCACCGTTTTTTGTAATGAATGTATTGCCGTGAAAATTTCTGATGTTCCAGTCTATAACTCCTACGGAATATACGCTGCTTGTTATCTGTTTCATTTTGTTCTCCTTGTTTTGGAAAGACGAATTATTTCGCCGTTCCCTGATTGTTTCCTCTTATAAAAATAAAATCATATTATACACTTTCCCTTTCAAAAAAACAACTTCAAGAAATGCCGATTAATTATAGTCTTTTCGTTTGACAAAAAAATTTTTTTTTGATAATATATCTGCCTACCTTATTGGTAGGTTGATAAAGAAACGAAATGAAAAAGAAGTCAAATGAAAAAGAGATGAAAGATTAGATTATAAAGCTGAAAAGCAGAGGATTGTAAAGAGGATTTAAAAATGAAATTAAATAAACAATTACAAATAAAAAAATTACGGATAAATATTTTACGATGTTATGAAGAAATGGATTTGCGAATGCGAAGCCTAAACAACAAATCAGCAGTTAGAAGTTAGCAGTCAGCAATTAAAAAATATAAACAGTAAAAAATTTAAGGAGAATAAAAAATGTCTAATAAATATAAATTTGAAACATTACAAATTCACGCAGGGCAGGAAGCACCGGATTCTGCAACGGACGCAAGAGCAGTTCCGATTTATGCAACAACATCTTATGTATTTAAAGATTCGGCAACGGCAGCAGGAAGATTCGGTCTTACTGTTCCGGGAAATATTTATACCAGATTAATGAACCCTACTTCGGATGTTTTTGAAAAAAGAATTGCAGCACTTGAGAGCGGAGCTGCTGCACTTTCAACAGCATCGGGAGCCTCGGCAATAACTTATGCAATTCAGAATATTGCAACGGCAGGAGATCATATAGTATCTTCCACCAATCTTTACGGCGGAACATATAATTTGTTCGCCAACACTTTAAGAGAGCAGGGAATATCGGTAACTTTTGTTGATCCGTCCAACCCGGAAAACTTTGAAAAAGCAATAAAGGAAAATACAAAACTTCTTTATTCCGAAACTTTAGGAAATCCTAATTCCGATGTTGTAGATTTGGAAGCAATTTCAAACATCGCACATAAACACGGAATACCTTTCATAGTAGACAGCACTTTTGCAACGCCTTATTTGTTAAGACCTATAGAACACGGTGTTGATATTGTGGTGCATTCCGCAACTAAGTTTATCGGCGGACACGGTTCCGTAATGGGCGGAGTTATTATTGATGCAGGAAAATTTGACTGGGCACAGAACGATAAATTCCCCGGCCTTTCCAAACCCAATCCGTCTTATCATGGTGTAGTATTTACGCAGGCCGTCGGTAATTTGGCTTACATAATTAAAATTAGAACTACATTATTGAGAGACCAGGGAGCGGCAATATCTCCGTTTAACTCATTCTTGTTATTGCAAGGGCTGGAAACTCTCTCTTTAAGAGTAGAAAGACATGTTGAAAATGCTCTTAAGGTAGTTGACTTCTTGAAAAATCACCCAAAAGTTGCTAAAGTAAATCATCCGTCTTTGGAAACAGGCAGACAGAAAGAATTGTATGATAAATATTTCCCTAAGGGTGCAGGTTCAATATTCACATTTGAAATAAAAGGAACTGCGGAAACGGCCAAGAAATTTACCGAAAGTTTAAAACTTTTTTCTCTTCTTGCAAATGTTGCAGATGTTAAGAGCCTTGTAATACATCCCGCATCAACAACACATTCTCAGCTTTCCGAAGAGGAATTATTAAAAAGCGGAATAAGACCTACAACAGTCAGATTGTCTATAGGAACGGAAAATATAGATGATATTATTGACGATTTGAAACAAGGCTTTGATAATATATAAAAATTGCAAAGCAATTTTTAGTTGAAAGTTGAATAGTTGAAAAGTTTGAACGACAAAATAACAAATTGTATAACAAAATAATAAGTAAGGCGGGAAAAATGAGAAGACTATTGTTAAGTATGTTAGTTTTAACAGCAATTATAATATCGGCAGGTTCCGTATACTGTTGTAGCTGTAGCAGCGATGAAGATTGTAGTAACACAAAAAATTGCAGTACAGAAGAATGTCCGACAGCAGATTGCAGGAAATAAAGAAGCTATAACAAATTATACAGGAGAAAAAATAAAATGTCAAAAATTTATACGGCAGCAGATCAATTAGTAGGAAAAACACCGTTATTGGAATTAACCCACATAGAAAAGGCGGAAAATTTACAGGCAAAAATAATCGCCAAGTTGGAATATCTTAACCCTGCAGGTTCGGTTAAAGACAGAATTGCAAAAGCAATGATAGAAGATGCCGAGCAGAAAGGTTTATTAAAACCGGGTTCGGTAATTATTGAACCTACCAGCGGAAATACCGGCATAGGGCTTGCGGCGGTAGCTGCGGCAAAAGGATACAAAATTATTATCGTGATGCCAGAAACAATGTCCGTAGAAAGAAGACAGCTTATGAAAGCCTACGGTGCGGAACTTGTTTTAACCGACGGTGCCAAAGGTATGAAAGGTGCTATCGCAAAAGCCGAAGAACTTAATAAACAAACGCCGAACAGTTTTATCCCCGGACAGTTTGTAAACCCTGCCAACCCGAAAACGCATAAAGAAACTACAGGCCCGGAAATTTGGGAAGACACCGACGGTAAAGTTGATATTTTCGTAGCCGGTGTAGGAACAGGCGGAACGATAACCGGAGTAGGGGAATTTTTAAAATCCAAAAATCCTAATGTAAAAGTGGTAGCTGTTGAACCTGCGACATCTGCAGTTCTTTCAACGGGTGTATCCGGAAGCCATAAAATTCAGGGAATAGGTGCAGGTTTTGTTCCTGATGTTTTAAATACAAAAATATACGATGAAATTATTCCCGTTAAAAATGAGGATGCTTTTATCATGGGAAAACTTATAGGTAAAAAAGAGGGTGTTCTGGTAGGTATTTCTTCGGGTGCTGCAGTTTGGGCTGCACTGGAACTTGCCAAAAGACCTGAAAACAAAGGTAAAAATATTGTAGTTCTTTTGCCTGATACCGGCGACAGATATTTGTCCACCGCATTGTTTGCGGAATAACTTGTTTGTGAAATAATTTTTACAAAAAATACAAAAAATATACCGGGAAGTTCTTAGAAATATTTTAGATTTTTAAAATCCTTTCCCGGTATTTTTTTATAGTTTTTTCGCAAACAAAATATATATCAACGTTTCCGTTTGGAATTAATCAAATTTTCTTTTATATAGTTGTTGTCTTTTTTTACGGCGGAAATTTCCTCTTCCAGTCGTTTTATTTTTTCCGTAATATTTTTGTTCTGCTCGTCAAAAAGTTTTGTTATCAAATTTGTTATACTGCTTATTTCATTTTTTTCGGCAGGTATTTGAGCACAAGACACATCATCAACTATCAGCGTATTTAAAGGTACTTCCAGCCCGTCTGCTATCTTTTGAAGCGTACTTATTTTTGTGGAGTTTTTCCCGGACAGAATTTTGCTTAAAGAAGCCTGTTTGATGTTCATTTTTTCGGCTAATTCCATCTGGGTCATTTTTTTATTTCTTAAAATTTTCAAAACTTTAAAATACAAATCGCCTTTTTCTTCCACAAAATTTTCCTTGAAACAGTTATAAAAAAGTATTGACAAAATTAATAAAATAATCTATAATTTTAATATAAAGTTTAAAATTATAGCTTATTTGTTAAAAATATAGTTTTATAAAAATTATATATTTACCGCCGAGCGGGCTGATTTGGCAGATTAAAAGATTACATGGTTGCAAAACCGGTCTTAAAATCCGTCCACAGCATAGCATTAGCTTGGTAAAAAGATAAAATTTCTTGGGCGATATTCTATCTCTCGGCGACAGTATACCAAAAATGCTCTTTAAAAAGCAACAAAAGAGGAAGCGGGGAACAGGGCAGTCGCCCTTTAGCCCCCGATAATATAAAAACAGATTTTTTGCGAAGCAAAAAATAGTCTGTCATCCCCGAGTGTCTCTGTCGGGGATCTCGCAGTTGATATTAAACACAAAAATTGCACAGCAAATTTTACAATATATATTTATGAATTATTAGGAGGAAATATTTGTTTTACAAACCCAAAACTATAAGAGGGGCGGTTTACGGTTTGCTTCAACAAATATTTCCTCAAACCTCGTAAGCTAAAAAATAAAAGTAAAGGAGAAAAATTATGAAAAAACTAAAACAGATGTATAAACGTATGGAAGAAATGATGTATGGAAACGGAAAAACGACGGGATGCCCGACAAAGACATTAGGGCATGACAGACAGTGTGGCTTTACCCTCGTTGAGTTGGTTATTGTTATTGCCATTGTCATTATTCTGTCGGTAATTTCCGTTCCGATTTATCGCGGTTACGTGGACAAAGCAAAAATGGCGGAAGGGTACGCTCTTCTTGGTCAAATTCTTTCTGCTCAAAAAA
>CAJOOL010000263.1 GCA_905236115.1 uncultured Endomicrobiia bacterium | reverse complement strand
AGGGATAATGGGCAATTTATCGCGAGAAGTTCCAACGAATTTAGAGGCAAAATATGCCTCAAGGTTTCCGTTCAGAAATAATCAGTGTTTCCTAAAGAAAAATAATAAATAAAAAGAAGTATAACAATGATTATTAAAGCAGTTAAATTTGCAGAAAACGGCTTTATGACACAACCTTTTGCATTCGGCGGTGAAGAGGGTGTAGAAAAATTTGATTCTTCCATAAAATATCGTTCATGTCTTCAAAATTATGTTATAGATACAGGCAAAGAAGTTATACTTGTAGATACGGGACTGCCTAAAGAAACTCCGGATTTTGCACCTGACGAAAAAGCTTCAATATTTGTAGGAACCAAAATTAAAGATTATGTTTCGGCTCTTGCATATATAGGCTATAAACCGGAACAAATAACAAAAATTCTTGTTACTCATAAACACGAAGATCACACAGGCGAACTTCGCAGTTTCCCTAATGCAAAAATATATATTTCACCTGAAGATGCTGATGCATTAAAACTTACCGGAGAAAATATTGTAAGAGCAGAATATAAAGACGGTGCATATTATAATTTCCATGCAAGTCAAAAAATTGCAGACGGTGTTTATTTTATAGAAGCTAAAGGACATACGAAAGGTAACAGTATTGTAATAGCGGAAGATAACGGATTATTTTATATGTTTCACGGTGATGTTACTTATACGGACGAAGCTCTTTACGAAAACAAATTGTCAATAGTTTTTGAAGATATTAAAGCAGCAAGACAAACTCTTGATAATGTTAGAGAATTTATTAAAAATCATCCGACGGTTTATCTTTCCACACATACACCGTTAGGGTATGAAAATTTGGAAAATTTAAAAGTTATAGATCTTGCAAATCCGCCGAAGTCTATTCCTGTAGGAGAAATTGTTTATAAAACTGCTACGGGGAAATATGTTTGTTCAATATGCGGATATGTTTATGACCCTGCAATAGGAGATGTTGCCAACGGAATACCTGCAGGAACAGCATTTGAAGATTTACCGAAAGATTGGCACTGCCCAAGATGTAAACAAAGTAAAGATAAATTTAATAGAGCATAAGGCTCACTATAATAATAAAATACTTTTATAAAGAAAGGGGGGATATATGGCAAAATTTTATGATTTTTCCGTTACAACTGCAAAAGGCGAAGAAATTAAAATGTCGGATTTTAAAGGTAAAGTAGTTTTAGTTGTAAATACGGCAACAGGTTGCGGCTTTACTCCGCAGTATGCACCGATAGAACAGATGTATAAAGATTATCATTCCAAAGGACTTGAAATTCTTGACATCCCCTGTAACCAATTCGGTGCACAGGCACCCGGAACGGACGACGAAATTCACGAGTTCTGCACGATACATTTCAATACAACTTTCCCGCAAATGAAAAAATCCGATGTTAACGGAGATAATCAGTTGCCGTTATATAAGTATCTTAAAGAACAACAAGGCTTTAAAGGGTTCGGTGAAAGTAAAATGGCACAATTTATGAAACAACACCTTTCAAAAATAGATCCGAACTACGAAAACAACAGCGACATAAAATGGAACTTCACAAAATTTGTTATAGATAAAAACGGAACCGTTGTCGCAAGGTTTGAACCCACCGAAGATATGTCAGTTGTAGAAAAATGTATTAAAGATTTGTTATAGATAAATATATGATAAAAAAGAATTAAAATATGGTTGGATAGATATTTTAAAGCAGATGTAAAAATCTTCAATCTCAAATGAAAATTTTACAGAAAAAGAAACAATATTATAAAGAACTTTTAAAAAGTAAATCTAACGATATTTGGAATCCTTTGTAATAAAAATAAATTAATTAAAATTTTTAGAATAGAAAACAGGGGGAAAAATGTTGAAAAAATTTGCAGTATTTTTGTTAACAATTTTATTTATTTCCGGAGGAACAACTATGGCATCAGCTTGGGACAAAATTTTTCCTAAAAGCAATAAAGTAACGGTAAAGAAAGTCAGTTTTAAAAACAGATTCGGTATAAAACTCGTCGGAGATTTATATACTCCTAAAAGTTATAAGAAAGGCGATAAACTTGCAGCTATTGCAGTTTCCGGTCCTTTCGGTGCTGTAAAAGAACAATCTTCAGGTTTATATGCACAAATTATGGCAGAAAGAGGATTTATTACATTAGCATTTGATCCTTCATTTACCGGAGAAAGTGCAGGAAAACCAAGATATGTTGCGTCTCCTGATATCAATACGGAAGATTTTCAGGCAGCAGTGGATTTCTTGTCCGTTCAAGACAATGTTGATCCTGACAAAATAGGTATTATCGGTATTTGCGGT
>CAJOOL010000262.1 GCA_905236115.1 uncultured Endomicrobiia bacterium | reverse complement strand
TTCAATTTTGCCAAGTTACAATCTTTCTGATAGTAAATGTTTTGCATTTTTGTTTTTACCCCTTTATATAGAATTTTTGCTGCATTAATAACTTCAAATACTTAGCTGAGAAGCTGAGAGCTTTCGGTTTTTCTAATCCTCCAGAATGTTTCCGTTTCTTTCTATCGCAACAACGCCGGTTCTGCACAGCTCCACTATACCCAGCGGTCTGACTATCTCAATAAAAGCATTTATCTTGGATGGTTTACCGGTCATTGCAATACATATTGTATTTAAGTTATAGTCAATTATTTTCGCTCTGTAAATTTCCGTAACGGCTAAAATTTCGCTTCTGTTGTGAGTAGAATTTTTTATTTTTATAAGGACCAGTTCCCGCTCAACACTTTGATTTTTTTCTATATGTTTGACGCTTTTAACATTATGCAGTTTTTTCAGCTGATTTATAAGCTGTTCTTTATCGTATTCGTCGCCGCAAAGCGTTATTGTTATTCTTGAAAAAGCGGGATTTTCCGTCTCACCGACAGTTAAAGAATCTATATTAAAACCTCTTCTCATAAAAAGCCCGGAAACTCTGGTAAGGACACCGTATTTATTTTCAACCAAAGCGGCAATGACAAACCTTTCCATTTTATTCCCCCGTAAAAACTGCAAAGCGATTTTTTTAATGTATAACAATTAATGAAACTAATTATTGCCTTCGGCTTTTTCAACCGTAGTTATAATATCTTCAATAGAGCCGCCCGGCGGAAGCATGGGCAGAACAAATTCGTCTTTATCTATAACAGCATCAATCAAATAAGGAGCATTGGAATTTACAGCCTCTTTAAAAGCTTCTTGGAAATCTTTCACGTCAAAAACTCTTTTTCCTTTTAGACCGAAAGCATCGGCCAGCTTGATAAAATCCGTCTTTCTTTCAAGAACCGTATTGGAATATCTCTTGCCGAAAAATAATGTCTGCCACTGGCGGACCATTCCCAGCACCCCGTTATTCATTATAACAATTACAACCGGAATATTATACGTTACGGCCGTTGCAAGTTCGTTTAAATTCATACCGAAACTTCCGTCGCCCGTTATAAGAACGGATTGTTTTTTAGTGCCGATACTTGCACCTATTGCAGCACCTAAACCGAAACCCATAGTCCCCAGCCCGCCGCTGGAAATTAAAGTTCTGGACTTTTTAAAATCAGTCCATTGTGCAGCCCACATCTGATGCTGGCCGACATCGGTAGCAATAAGCGTATCATCGTTTTTAACGGAATTTATAATATCAAACATTTTTTTAGGAGTTAATAAATTTTTGTTTTCGCTTTCTATTTTCTCATTTATCAAACGGCCTTTTTCTTTAAGCCCGGAAACAATCTTTGCCCATTCGGGATTTTTGCGTTCCTTGCACATTTTTAAAATTTCGGACAAAGAATATTTTATGTCACCGATAAGGCCGACATCACTTTTAATATTTTTATTTATTTCGGAAAGGTCTATATCAAGATGTATAATTTTGGCATTTTTGCAGTATTTTGATACATTTCCAGTAGCCCTGTCACTGAAACGCATACCGATACCTATTATAAGGTCTGCTTCTTTATTGGCCATAGAAGATGCATAATGTCCGTGCATTCCCTGCATACCTAAAAATCTGTCATAGGAATTTTCTATTGCCGACAGCCCCATAAAAGTGCAGCCGATATATCCGTCAATTTTTTCGGCAAGTTTTTTTACATCGTTACAAATATCGGCACTTATCGCACCGCCACCGATATAAATATAAGGTTTATTTGCATTATTTATCAATTCAACGGCTTTTGTTATATCTTTGATACCGGCTTTTTTCTGCTCGTAAAACGGAACAACGCCTTTATATTCAAAATCATATTTTGCCGTCTGAACATCTTTCGGTATGTCTATCAATACAGGACCTGGTCTGCCGGATTTTGCAATCTGAAAGGCTTCTCTTATGGTATCGGCAAGCTCCTCAATTTTTGTAACAAAATAATTATGCTTTGTTATGGGAAGCGTAACGCCGGTAATATTTATTTCCTGAAAACTGTCCTTGCCTATTGACGATGTGGGAACATTTCCGATAATGGCAACCATAGGAACAGAATCAAGCATTGCCGTGGCAATACCGGTAACAAGGTTGGTTGCTCCCGGCCCGGATGTAGCTATAACAACTCCAACTTTTCCAGTAGCTCTGGCATAACCGTCTGCAGCGTGAGATGCCCCCTGCTCGTGAGCCGTAAGAATATGATTTATTCTTTCTTTGGCTTTATATAATTCATCATATATATTCAATACCTGTCCGCCGGGATAGCCGAACACGTCGGTAACACCTTGTTCAATGAGCGTTTCAATAACGATTTGAGAACCGGTAATTTTCTGCTTTTCCATAAGTGTTTACCTCCATAAAAATAAATTATCAAAAATCCCGTCAGCATTAGGGAAATATGCCGTAATCAACTAATCCGAGAATTATACCACCGTAAAACCGTTTTGTCAAGAAAATATAGTCTTTTTTATGAAAATTTTGTAAAATTTTAGGAATTGATAAAATATTTAGGAAACCGAAAAAAGGAGCCGTAAAAAATGAATTTATTGATAACGGATTCAAAACATATTTCTTATATAACGGGTGCGGACTTTGAGGGTTTTTGGCTTTTTATTTGTGATACAAAAGTTTATGCGATAACATCGGAAATGATTAAAGGACAGCTTTTACAGCTTACGGAAAACAAAAATTTTTCTTATCTTCATTTAAATAAAAATTTTAAAAAAATGAAAATTATTACCGCCAAAAAATTTTTTGCCGACGAGATAATAAATATATGCAAAAAAAATAATATAAAAGAAGTTTGTATTGACGGTTTCAATATAAGCTATTTACTGTTTAATTTTTTGGAAACAAAATTTAAGGAAAATAAAATTTCAATTAAAGCCGACAACAAAATAATTATTGAAAAAAGAAAGATAAAAGATACTGCCGAAATAAAAAATATAAAAAAAGCCTGCGATACCGTATGTGAAGTTTTTAATACGGTAAAGAAAAAAATTGTCTGCGGTATGACGGAACTGGACATACATTTTGAAATAGAAAAAGAATTTGCCGCACATCACGTCGTGCAGAGCTTTAAAACCATAGTTGCTTCCGGGCCAAACTGTGCAAACCCCCACCATATCAGCGG
>CAJOOL010000261.1 GCA_905236115.1 uncultured Endomicrobiia bacterium | reverse complement strand
ATAACCTTTCTGTCTGTTAATAAGAATTGTGTCAACCACGCGTTCGGCTTCCTCATTTTCGTTAAAAGTTTGAAAAACATTTATCTCGCCGGCATCGTTATTTTCCGTCCACAGCTGTTTAGACACTCTTCCGCCGTTATTTTTTATCACGTTCCATGCTCTTTTAAGAATCTTCGGCGTAGACCTGTAATTCTGTTCCAGCTTTACGTTTTTGCAATCGGCATAATCTTTTTCAAAGTCCAAAATATTTGTTATGTCAGCCCCACGCCAGGAATAAATGCTCTGGTCATCATCACCGACAACACAAATATTTTTATATTTTGCAGCAAGCATTTTTGTCAGAATATACTGAGCGTGGTTTGTATCCTGATACTCGTCAACAAGAATATATTTAAATCTTTCCTGATATTTTTCAAGTATTTCGGGATGTTTCCGTAAGCCGAATATGGTCTTCATTATCAAATCGCCGAAATCAAGAGCATTGTAAGATACCAGCTTTTTCTGATACAGTTCATACACGGAAGAAATAGTCTGATTATAAAAATCGCCTTTTGCACGGCAGTTTGCCAGCATTTCTTCGGGTGTAGTCAAATCGTCTTTTGCCCTGCTGATTTTATTTGATATGGATATCGGTCTGAACTTTTTGTCGTCTATTTTCAGCTCTTTCATACATTCTTTTATTACGTTAATCTGTTCGCCTGCATCGTATACGATAAAATTAGGATTTATACCGAAATTTTTCGCTTCACATGACAGAAGATACAGACAGAAAGAATGAAAAGTGGAAATTCTTATTGCATCCGCGGATGCAGCTCCGACAATGTCGGTTACCCTTTTTCTCATTTCATTTGCGGCCTTGTTTGTAAATGTTACGGCCAAAATATTGTAAGGGTGGACACCCTGCTGCAACAGATATGCAATTCTGTATGTAATTACTCTGGTTTTGCCTGTTCCTGCTCCGGCAAAAATTATTAAAGGTCCGTCGGTATGCAGCACGGCTTCTTTCTGTGCGGGGTTTAATTTTTTAAGCAGATTATTCATAATGCGGTTACTTCCTTAAAACAAAATATTTTAAATAAATTTCTTTTTCAATATCATAAACTTCATATCTTAAAGATTTATATTTTAATGCGGTTTCAAAATTCAAAATTTTTGAATATTCTTCCAAAACCCTTAAAGCTTCTTGAACTCTTTTTATATTGGCAACAACAATATTTTTTAAATCTTCTCTTCCTGCTTCTTCAGCCGTTCTTCCGGAATCTTTTATGCTGTCTCTGGCTTTAAGAAGTTCTTCATATTTATCGGCCAGATATTCTGAAACACAATGTCTGATATTTCTTATTTTTTTGTATAAAATATCGTCGCAAAAAATAAATCTGCATGTGTCTTCGGCAACACGCAGTCCCTCTTTGCAGCGGTTTAAGTTCGTATCTAAAATTCTTGTAAAATTTTTTTCCATAAATTCATAAAAAATAAACTAAAAATTTTTTAACAGTTTATATTCCACGGAGTCCGAAAGAGCCTGCCAGCAGGCATCAATAATATTTTCGCTTACGCCGATAGTTCCCCAGCTGTGCTTTTTATCTTTCGTTTCTATCAACACGCGGACTTTTGCGGCGGTATTGGCATCGCTGTTGATAACACGCACCTTAAAATCCGTAAGCAAAACATCTTTTATTTCCGGATAAAATTTTATTAAGGCTTTCCTTAAACAATTGTCCAAAGCATTAACCGGTCCTTCCCCTTCGGAAACGGTATGTTCCTCTTTTCCGTTTACATCCAGCTTGACGGTAGCTTCCGAAACTATTGAACCGTCTTTGTTCTTTTCAACGCTTACACGGTAACTTTTCAGTATAAAAAAATCTTTATATTTATTTTCTATTTTCTGTGTGAGTATAAATAACGAACCGTCGGCATTTTCATATTGATAACCGTTATTTTCTTTTTCTTTGACGGCATTTATTATATTCTTTAAATTATCGGAATCTTTTTTCAGATTTATTGCAAGCTCGCCGGCTTTGGATAAAATATTGCTTTTTCCGGATAAGTCGCTGACCAAAATATTTCTTTTGTTGCCTACATGTTTCGGGTCAATATGTTCATACGTTCCCGGATTTTTCTCAATGGCGGAAACATGTATACCCGCCTTATGGGCGAAAGAACTTCTGCCGACATACGGCTGAGTATCACGAGGAATAAGATTGGCTGTCTCGTCAACATACCTTGAAACGGCGGTAATATTTTTTAAGTTCCTTACCGGAACACAGTGATATTTTCCTTTCAGCTGAAGCGACGGTATTATGGAACACAAATCGGCATTTCCGCACCGCTCGCCTATTCCGTTGATTGTTCCCTGCACCATTTGACAGCCTGCTTCAACGGCTATTATGGAATTTGCTACTGCACAGCCGCAGTCATTGTGTGCATGTATTGCAAATTTCGTTTCCGGAAAAAGAGCTGCGGTTTCTTTAACTATTTTATCAATATAAGACGGAAGCACTCCGCCGTTGGTTTCGCATAAACATATATAGTCGGCTCCGGCAGAAATCGCTGTTTTTATCGTCTCAACAGCATAATTTTTATTATGTATGTATCCGTCAAAATAATGTTCCGCATCGTATATAACTTCCAGTTTTTTTTCTTTTAAAAAAGACACAGTATCACTTATCATTCTTAAGTTTTCGGCGTTTGTGGTTTTAAGTGCGGCTCTGACATGCAAGTCCCACGATTTACCGAAAACGGCAGCAGTTTTGACACCGGAAGAAATAATTTTTTTTAAACTTTCATCTTTTGTAACATCGGATTTTTTCTTTCTTGTAGAAGAAAACGCCGTAAGTTTGGCATTTTTTAACTTATTTTTCATAAGACCGAAAAATTCTTCGTCTTTCGGGTTGGAGCCAGGCCAGCCGCCCTCAATGTAAGAAATGCCGAATTCGTCAAGCACCGAAGCTATTTTTATCTTATCTTCTACGGAAAAAGATATTCCCGCCCCCTGACTGCCGTCTCTTAAAGTGGTATCAAATATTTTTATACTTTTCATTTGGATGTTATTTTACCAAATTTTGTTTATTTTGGGAAATAAAGGAAATGCTTTTTTTTATTTGAAAAAATTTACATTTTATACTATCATACAGAGATTATGATTAACGAAAAAAATTTTTTTATTGTTTTACTATGCAGTTTATTCATTTTCGGCTGTTCTCCGCAAAAAGAAGAACAGAAAAAAGAAGTTGTTCCCGAGGTAGAAACTGTTGTTTTTCAGACCGGCGATATATTCGGCAAAACTTTTGAACAGACAAAGCTTTCTGCCAAAGAAAGTGCTGAGATTTTAAACGAACTTAAAAAATATGTCAATATCAATAAATGCAAGCCTAACGATTTTTATGAAATAACATATTCCACCGATACATTCAGAGAACAAACGTGGACAAACTTTAAATTTTTCCCCGAGGGCAAATATTTTTATTGCTTAAATAAATCTACGGACAATGTCATTACCTCTCAAAAAACGGAATTCAAAACAGTTTCTACAATTTTTGAAACTTCCGGAATTATAGAAAATTCTCTTTGGGAATCTATGTCTGCCGAAAAAATAAAACCTGCAGTTATATTGGCCTATGCTGATATTTTTGCATGGCAGATAGATTTTCTTACGGGAACCAGACAGGGCGATAAATTCAAACTTATTTATGAAATAGAAACTCTTGATAAAAAAGATACTATCATTTCTTATAAAATTCTTGCGGCACAATATTTTACGGAAAATACTTCGTATACGGCATTCAGATTTGAAGATTCCAACGGTTATGAGGGCTATTACGACCGGGACGGGAAATCCGTAAAAAATGCTTTCTTGAAAGCTCCGCTGCAATTCAAAAGAATTTCTTCCTACTTCACAAAGAAAAGATTTCATCCTATTTTAAAAAGATACAGAGCTCATGAGGGTATAGACTATGCAGCACCCACAGGAACACCTGTTTCGGCAATAGGCGACGGCATAGTAAAAAAATCACAATACTCAGGCGGTTTCGGAAACCTTGTAATAGTAAAACATCCCAACGGATACGAGACCTATTACGGACATCTTTCCAAATACGGCAAAGGCGTAAAAAAAGGTGCCCGCATAAAACAGGGACAGATTATAGGATACGTCGGGGCAACCGGTTTGGCAACAGGACCTCACCTTGATTTCAGAATAAACAAAAACGGCAAATTCTTTGATTTTCTCAAAATGAAAATGCCGTCTGCTAAAATTTTGAAAGGTAAAGAGAAAGAAAATTTTGATATAGTCAAACAACCTTTCTTGGAAAAACTCGGCGAACTGCATTAAGGAAACGAACATTCAAAATCAATCGGCGTTTTGTCGTTTCCTCGTTTTCTTAAGCGTCAGCTTTTTTCTCTTCCGTGTTCTTTTCCGTTTTCTGTGTATCTGCCGGTTTTGCTGATTCCGGTTTTGATACTTCATCCGCATAATTCATTTGCAGATTGGAAATAGTATCTTCCAACAATTTTTCTTCCGTTTTAGTCAAATTATTTTTTGTTTTTTCTTTCAACATCACAAGCATTTCTATGGTTACTTGTGCTGATTTCAAATCTTTATTTATTTTGCCGTCAACCTGGCTGGGCATTTTACCTAACTGCTGCCAGCAGGCCGAAGCAAACATTGAAATTAAGCTAAATAAATGTTGGTTTAATTCTTTGGGATCCACGTTATTTTTCTCCTATAACAATTTGCAATTTTTAGCTGATAAGCTGAGATAGCTGAGCAATAGATTGCGGATTGGAGTCCGCAATGACAACTTTTTTCAATTCTTTAATTTTTAAAAAATCTGTCTATTGCTTGTTTAATTCTTTTTATAACTTCGTCTTTTCCCATAACTTCCATCATGTGGAACAGGCTGGGGCCTTGCGTTCTTCCGGAAATTGCCACTCTTATCGGGTGGAAAACTTTTCCATTGCTGAAACCAAGTTCCACTGCCAAATCTCTTGCATACTGCTCAAGAGCTTCCGGCGAGAAGTCTGCCTGATTTGGAAGTCTCTTCAAACATTCGTTTAAAACAATCTGCGAACTTTCTTTCTTCGTGTCCGATAACAGAACTTTATTTACAGCCTGTTCATCATAAACAACATCTTTAAAAAAGAAATCAACCAAGCCCGGAATATCTTTCAATAATTTTATTTTTTCATGTTCCAAAGCAATCGCCTTTTTCAACAAATCTCTGTCCCAGCTTTCAATTAAGCTGTCCTGTTTTGTCCATTGTATCCAGTCTATAAAAAGGTCATACACTTCTTGCGAAGATTTGTTTCTGATATACTCGCCGTTCATCCACAAAAGTTTTGACGGATCAAACGTCGCGGGGCTGGAGTTGCATCTGTCCAAAGAAAAATTTTCTGTCAGGCTGTCGCCGAAGAACAACTGTCTGCTGTCCTCAGTAGACCAGCCGAGCAATGCCAAGTAATTTATCAATGCGTCCTGTAAATATCCCTCTTTTCTGTATTCAAGAACGGAAGTATGTCCGTGCCTTTTTGAAAGTCTTGCTCCGTCAGAGCCGAGTATCATTGAAAGATGTGCAAATGTAGGCGGTTCCCAGCCGAGTGCTTTAAACAAATGTATCTGTCTGGGGGTGTTAGAAATGTGGTCGTCGCCTCTTATAACATGTGACATTTCCATTAAATGGTCGTCTATAACACAAGCAAAATTGTACGTCGGAACTCCGTTAGCTTTCATAAGAACAAAATCGTCAAGCAACGCATTTTCAAACGTTACATGCCCTCTAACGATATCATCAAACTCAATCTTTCCTTCTTTCGGCATCTTGAACCTGATAACCGCAGTTCTTCCCTGCTTTTCGTATTCTT
>CAJOOL010000260.1 GCA_905236115.1 uncultured Endomicrobiia bacterium | reverse complement strand
CCCTGCGAACCAGCGTTAGGTATTGATGCTAGAGGTAATAAATATTTTACGTGGTTTACTGCTAACCATGTATGGTACAGTAATAAAGATCAGATAAAGAGTGATTTTTGGGTATTATTAAGTATGCCTTCTGATTTAAGATATATGTCAGAAAATAAACCTTATTTATCTAATCGCTACAATATAAGTACTGGAGGAACATACTTTTATTCTAATTAGGAATTACTATAAAAAACTTTATAGACTTATTACATTTTAATTTAAAAATTTATAAACAAACTAAACGGTCAATACATAGCGCTGACCGAAAACCGAAAGCAGAGTTAAGAACAAAAATCTTTTCTCTGCTTTCAAACTCTTCAAACTTCTCAGCCTCTCAGCTTCTCAGCTCTAAAAAATCGCTTTGCGATTTTTTAGATACAGCTCACCGGAATAATATTAACCTCTCTGTTCATCGGCATCAATTCTTCCGCCGTGCAGATAACGGCTCCTTTTCCTCTTATCTTTTCGTCAATAATTTTAAAATTTTTTGCCATTTTCGGTTCGGGAGACGACGTCATTTTTATTTCAATCGGAAAAACTTTTCCATGGTTTTCAATCAACAAATCTATTTCATTGATATTATCTCTGTCGCGGTAAAAATAGATAAAAGGCCTTTCACCGTTGTGCCAATATGACTTTAATATTTCCGATACCACATAAGTTTCAAATAAAGCCCCGTTAATTATACTTTCTGCGGCTATTTCCGCAGTTGTTATACCGTTTAAATAACAGCAAAGTCCCGTATCCATAAAATACATTTTAGGTGTCCTTATGGCTCTTTGCGACAAATTTCTTGAATATGACGGCAATAAATAAATTAAACCTGTTGTTTCCAAAACTGAAATCCAGCTTTTTATCGTAGGTGCGGATAATTCTGTATCTCTGGCAATGTTCTGATAATTTAGTACTTGTCCGGTTCTTGCCGCCATAATTTGTAAGAATTTCAGAAAAGAAGATTCTTTTGAAATATTAATTATGTCTCTTATATCTCTTTCCAAATATGTGGAAATATAAGAAGAATAATACAATGATACAGGTGTTCCGTCCGATAATTGGGGATAAGAACCTTTGACAATCATTTTAAATATTTCTTTTTTTGAAAAATTTTTTCTCTTTGTGTTAATATCAAGATTAGGCAAAAACGGCGGCCGTTTATAGTCCTTTATTTTTTCACATTGCGATAATCCTTGCAGCATTAATATTGCAGCACGTCCCGCCAAACTTTCCGAAACATTTTTCATAAGATGGAATGCCTGAGAACCTGTCAGCCAAAATTGTCCTTTTTTATCGGATTTATCAACAAGTTGTTTGATGTAAGAAAATAAATTCGGAGCTTTTTGAACTTCGTCAATC
The DNA here is from genome assembly GCA_905236115.1 of uncultured Endomicrobiia bacterium. Taxonomy (GTDB): domain Bacteria; phylum Elusimicrobiota; class Endomicrobiia; order Endomicrobiales; family Endomicrobiaceae; genus Ruminimicrobiellum. The sequence goes on along the minus strand of CAJOOL010000260.1, from coordinate 3,026 downwards.
AGTATCGGAGGGGGAAATTTTTTAAAAAACTGTTCCGGATCTTCCTGAGCCAAAAGCAGATTAATTTTATCGTCCAAAGAAACATATTTTCTATTTTTTTCTTTAATATGTTCAAACAAAGTTGTTTTACCTACCTGTCTTGGACCAGTAATTAAAACAACTTTAAAATATTTGTTTGCCTGTTCCACAACTTTTGACAATGTGCGTGGATAGAACATATTATGCTCCTTAATGTATCCTGCACGTATAGTATACGTTATTTTTTTGAAAATGTAAAGTTTAATTTTAGAAAATCAAAAGTTGTATTTTAGAAAATCTAAAATCCGATTTTAGATTTGCCAAAAAATCAAAGCAGTCTTGCGGATTCAATGTCAAGGATTTTTTCCGTTTCTCTGTAGTCGGGCATAAATTTGTAAATGAAATTATAAAAATTTTTTTGATGTCCGCCGTAAATCAAATGTGTCAGCTCGTGAAAAATAACGTAGTCCACACATTTGGCGGATGTTTTGTAAAGATGCAGGTTTAATGTAATCCGCCTTTCAGACGGTCTGCAAACGCCCCACTTCGTTTTCATAGGTTTTACTTTTAAATGCACTCCGGAAATATTGTATTTTTGAAATACGGGAAGAAATTTTTGAATTGTTTTTGTAAAATATTTTTCCGCTTCAAATTTAAGAAACATATTGTAAAGGGCTTCAATATACCAATCTTTTTCAGGTTCTTTCGCATAAATATTAATGTTAAATCCGTCCAAAATTACATTGTTTTTTTCGGCTTTGTAAATGTAAATGAAATACCTGTTGTCCAATATTCTTACCGTTCCGCCGTTGACTAAACTGTCTTTGATATTTGTATCATTTATTTTACGGAATTTTTTTAAAATTTTTTCTATCCAATGTTTTCTTGAATTTATAAATTTGTTCACGTCCTCGTCGTAAGCTTTCAAGGGAACGGAAACTTTTATTGTTGAACTCGGAAGAATTTTTATATAAAAATTTTTTATTTTTTTATGCGAAATAAATATATCGCAGACGGTGCCGTCCGATAAAGTTAATTTGTAAATACTGTTTTGCATAGCTTAGGTATTATACAAAAATTTATAAATTTTGTATAATATAAAGATTATCTGTTATGATAAAATTTTTAAAAGGATTTGGTTATGAATTACATTAAACTTTTGTTGAATTATCTTGGACTTACGGAGAAATATGTAAATTTCTCTTCGGCGGTAATTACCGTATTGTTGTTTGTTTTATTTCTTTACGGAATATTTTATTTATCAAAAAAATTATCAATAAAATATCTTAACAGCAAATATTTTAATTTAAAAAGTCAACGCTGGACTAATGCATTAAAACAAACAAACTTTTTTGCCGTATGCGGATATGTGGCGGCAGGCTTTATTGCAAACTTTGTTTCGGGATTATTTTTCCCGGAAGAGTATGTAAAGCTTCACAGCGTGGCAAATAAAATAGTAAATGTTTATTTCCTGCTCTGTATCATTTTAATTATTAATAAAGTATTGACGGTCATACAGATAGTTCATGATACGGGAAAAGAAATTCCCATAAAAGGTTTTGTTCAGTTCTTAAAAATATTTATAAACTTTTTCGGCTTTTTGATAATTTTTGCCTACATTGTAGGGAAACAGCCGACATATTTTATTTCGTCTTTAGGTATAATCGCATCGGTTTTAATGATAGTTTTTAAAGATACCATTTTAGGCCTTACCGCAGGGTGGCAGATTTCTATGAACAAAATGGTAAAAATAGGCGACTGGATAGAAATGCCTCAGCACGGTGCGGACGGAAACGTAATTGATATTTCATTGACTACCGTTTATGTAAAAAACTGGGATAATAAGATTGTTACCATTCCCGCATACAATTTGATATCGGGTTCTTTTCAAAACTGGAGTGCTATGCAGAGAGTCGGAGCAAGAAGAATAAAAAGAAGTATTTTTATTGATATGCAGAGCATAAAATTTGTAGATTCCGAAATGCTTAAAAAACTGCAAAAATTTGAGCTGTTGAAAGATTATATCGCCGATAAAGAAAATGAAATTAAAGAATATAATTCCAAACATAATATACAGGAAAATATGTATAACGGAAGATATTTGACCAACATCGGATTATTCAGAATTTACTGCCAGCAGTATATAAGAACGCGTTCGTATATAAGTAAAGATTTTTCCGCTTTTGTCAGACAGCTGGACCCTGTTTCCGAGGGGCTTCCGCTGGAAGTTTACTGTTTTACAAATACGGCGGATTGGTTAAAATATGAAGCTTACCAGGCCGATATTTTTGACCATATTTTGTCTGTAATAGGCGAGTTCGGCTTGTATATTTTCCAAAGTCCGTCCGGAAGAGATTTTAAGAGAATTCAAAACGCAAATTAATCAGTATTTTTTTAAAGTTTGCGGTTTGTAATTTTCTGTTGACGGCGGCGGTGCGGCATTATGGGTGAAACGGAAAAGTTTGAAAATTTTGAAGATAAAGATATTTATTTTATGCGGCAGGCGTTGAAGCAGGCTGAGCTTGCCGTAAAAAAAAATGAAGTTCCTGTCGGTGCGGTTATAGTAAAAGACGGTAAAGTAATTGCACGCGGTTATAATAAAAGTATAACATTAAAAGATACTACCGCCCATGCGGAAATTGTGGCGTTGAGAAAAGCCTGCAAAAAACTGAAAAATTATCGTCTTACGGATTGTTCGGTTTATGTTACCATAGAGCCTTGCACGATGTGTATCGGAGCGTTGCTTACGGCAAGAATTAAGAATATTTATTTCGGTGCGAAAGATATTAAAGCGGGTGCATGCGGAAGCGTGTGGGATGTTTCCGAAAAAACTTTTAACCATAGAATGGATATAAAAAGTGGACTTTTAGCTCAAGAATGTGCTAAAATATTAAAAGAGTTCTTTAAACATAAACGACAGTTGAAAAGTTGAAGAATTGAAAAGTTTTTTTCAATGGTTCAAAGGTTCAACTGTTCAACAAATTTTTGCGAAGCAAAAATTACGGGGG
>CAJOOL010000259.1 GCA_905236115.1 uncultured Endomicrobiia bacterium | reverse complement strand
TGATTGCGGAGTGGTTATACAGAGGAAAGCCTACGGTTTTGGGTGCAGTATCAGGTGCAGTTGCAGGGCTGGTTGCCATTACACCTTCGGCGGGATTTGTTACTCCGGTGTCGGCATTGTTTATCGGTATTGCCGGCGGTGTGGTATGTTTCTTCGCCGTTAATTTAAAAGAAAGATTCGGCTATGACGATTCGCTGGATGTTATCGGTGTGCATGGAATAGGCGGTGTTACGGGGGCACTTCTTACGGGAATATTTGCAACAACATTGGTAAATCCCGACGGAGCAAACGGCGGAGTAGAACTTTTGAAAATTCAAACTATAAGTGTTTTGGCGACAATAGCTTATTCTTTTATAGTGTCGTTTATAATACTTAAGATTATTGATAAGTTTATGGGAATAAGAGTAGAACATACGCAGGAATTGCAGGGATTGGATTTGTCGCAGCACGGCGAAAGCGGCTACCGCTTTTAGTCTTATAATACATAAGTTTCGGAAACTCAAAGTCGTAGCCAAAATATTTCGGTCGCAATAAAAATTCCAGGAGGAAATATGAAAAAGATATGTGCCATAGTAAAGCCTTACATCGTTGAAGACATAAAAAACGCTCTTACGGAAATAGGCGTAAACGGACTTACCAAATCCAATGTTGAAGGATTTGGTAATCAGGGCGGACATAAAGAAATTTACAGAAGCAAAGAATACAGCGTAAATTTTATTATGAAAGCCAAAATTGAAGTGGTAGTAAAAGATGAGTTGGTTGATAAAGTAATAGATGTGATTATCAAAAATGCCAGAACAGGCGAAATCGGCGACGGTAAAATCTTCGTTTCGGATGTTGAAAGAGTAATCAGAATAAGAACCGGCGAAGAGGGCGAAAAAGCAATTTAGTATGATGTTTTAAGGCATCAAAAAAATGATTTCCCGGAAAATAAAAATCACTTTTTGATGCCTTTTTCGTTCTCTTAATTATAATATTTTATCTTTTGACTAAATAATACTTTATGTATAAAATATCAATAATGAAACAGACCATTTAAGGAAACGCTGATTAATTCTGAACTGAAATCTTGAGGAAACACTGCAAAAAATCAGTGTTTCATATATTCCGACAGTTTATCGTAAACGAAATTTGCAAGGCGGGAGTTGTTGGAGATAACTTCAATCTTTGCACGGCTGTTTGAAACACCCTCAATATCTGCCCCGTTGTCATCAGCTTCAGATACGAAAAACGCAACTTCGGTAGAGTCCAAAGTATATTCGTATATTAAAGAAAATTTGCTTGCGACGACATACATTTTTTTATCGTTTTTGAAATTTGTTTGAATTTTATTTTCAAATAAGAAAAGGTTGCATTTGTTGTAAGCTTTCTTCGGTTCCAAGCCGGAAACAAAAGAAAATCTTCCGTCTTGTTCTTTTTCAAAGTTGGCTATAGAATATCCTGCAACGCGTTTGGGATAATCCAGCACGGCACAAGACTGCAATAAAAAAATAAATGATACGAATATAATTAAATTTTTCATTTTTTCAATTCTTTGCTTTTTTCAAAAAGAGAATCCACAGCCTTTTTGGCCGCTTTAGGTTCGGCAATTACAGCACTGCCTCCGATACAGCCTCCCGGACAAAACATCACTTCCACCATATTAAAACTGTCGTCGCTTTCACCTGCACAGGCAAAAGATTTCAGTTTGCCTATGGTATCTTTATTCAGTCCGTTGATAATGCAGGAAGTTACATCAGTTGAAGAATTCAATGCGGCTTTTATCGCATTCGTTACGCCGCCTGTTACGCCGAAACTTCTTGCATATTTGGAACTTTCTTTATGAAACGGAGTTTCTTCGCATTTTGACACGTCAATTTCTTTTGCGGTAAACAGGGCGTCAAGCTCTTCAAAATTCATAACGAAATCAACACTTTTATTCTCGTAACATTCTGCCCTTTTTGCCACGCAAGGACTGATAAATACTATCACGGAATCCGGGAATTTCTTTTTTACAAGTTCGGCCGTGTAATACAACGGCGTTTGAGTATCGGAAACAAACGGTTTTATTTCCGGAAGATGTTTTTTAATCAGCTGTTTATATCCTGCACAACAGGAAGACGTCATAAATTTTTCGTTACGTTCCATTCTCTCGGCAAATTCCGCAGCTTCGTTGACGGCGGTAATATCGGCACCCTCGGCAACTTCAAACACTTCATCAAAACCCGTCTTTAAAACAGCGGT
>CAJOOL010000258.1 GCA_905236115.1 uncultured Endomicrobiia bacterium | reverse complement strand
TATTTATAAAATACCGAAATTGCTAATTTCTCATTGATAATTTATAATTGTCGTTGTCTTTCAAGCTTCTCAGCTCATCAGCTGTCAGTGTGTGTGTTGCTTTTTTTTTAATAAAAATGTAAAATATGTAATCTTGATTTATTATATTATTATAAATCGTGAAAGTTTTTGGAGGATATAATGGCAAAGTTAAAAACCGGCAGACATACATCTGCTCTTAAAGAAGCAAGAAAAACTGAAAAAAGAACGGCAAGAAATGCTGCAACAAAAAGTAAAATAAGAACTTTGGCTAAAAAAGTTGAAGCGGCAGTAAAAGCAAAAGATGCCGAAACGGCTAAGACGGCATTGAATGTTGCTTTTTCGGAATGGGATAAAGCGGAAAAGAGAAATGTTATCCATAAAAATGCTGCATCCAACCAAAAAGCAAGATTGTCCAGATTGGTTGCTTCCTTGTAATTTGAGAAAAATTTTAGAAAGCCGGTATTTTGTCGTCTAAAAAGTATCGGCTTTTTTATTATTTGTAATTATAAATTGCCGTATAGTCTGTCATCCCCGAATGTCGTTGTCGTGGATCTTGCAGTTGCCGTTAATTATAAATTGTAAATTATAAATTGCCTTTTTATGGATATTAAAAAAATCATCAAATATGCAGGCAGTGTAAGTGCAGGAACAATGGTATCAAGAATATTAGGTTATATACGCGATATGCTTGTTGCTTATATGTTCGGTGCGGGAATGTATGCCGATGCTTTTTATGCTGCTTTCAGAATACCCAACCTTATAAGAAGAATGCTCGGAGAAGGGTCTTTTTCGGCAGCATTTATCCCGGTATTTTCGGAGTATCTTCATACAAAAACAAAATCCGAAACACAGAAATTAATAAATGTTGTTTTTACATTATTAACCGTAGTTCTGTTAATTTTTACTGTGCTTGGTGTTTTTTTTGCACCGTTTTTGGTAAAAATAATCGCTTATGGTTTTACTTCCGATCCCGAAAAACTTCAGCTTACGATAGAGCTTACAAGATTGATGTTTCCGTTTCTTTTGTTTATCTGTCTTGCGGCAATGCTTTTGGCACTTCTTAACACTTTAAATTCTTTTTTTATTCCTGCCATAGCTCCCGCCAATTTAAGTTTTGCGGAAATTATTTATATTTTGGCATTAGCTCCGCTTCTTTCTCCCGGAAACCAGATAAAAGGCCTTGCCGTAAGCGTGATTTTCGGAGGGCTTGGACATTTTCTTATGCAGTATCCGTCTTTAAAAAATCTCGGCTGGCATTTAAAATTTGATTTTAATTTCAATCATCCCGGAATAAGAAAAATAGTTTTTTTAATGATACCGTCCATTATAGGGATTTCCGTTGATCAGATAAATACTTTTGTTGATACGATATGTGCATCTTTTTTAGGCGATGGTTCAATTACGGCACTTTATTATTCAAGCAGATTAATGCAGCTGCCTTTGGCAATTTTCGGTTTGGCGCTTGCAACGGTATCTCTTCCTATGATGTCTAAATCTGCCGCCGTAAAGAATGTTGACGAACTGAAAGAGACTCTTAATCTTTCAATAAGATTTTCCGTAATTACTTTGGCTCCTGCCGTTGCCGGGCTTATTGCCGTGGGGCTTCCCGTAATACGGATTTTGTTTGAAAGAGGAAAGTTTGATTATGCTGCATCGCTTCTTACAAACAATGCTTTATTTTATTATTCTCTTGGTCTTCCCGCCTTTGCCGTTACAAAAATTTTTGCAAATACGTTTTTTTCATTTCAGGATACCAAAACCCCTGTAAAAATTGCTTTTGTTGTTATGTTTTTTCATGTAATATTATGTGTTGTTTTAATGAAGCCGCTGGGCGTCGGCGGTCTGGCACTTGCAACTTCGTTATGTGCATATTTAAACACGGCAATGCTTTTGTATAAGCTGAAACAAAAAATCGGTGCAATCGGTGCGGTAAAAATATTAATCTCATCCGTAAAAGCCTGTGCCGCTGCTGCCATAATGGGAATAATAGCTTATTCAGTAATGCAGATAAATTTATCTTCAGTATTTTTAAAGCTGAGCATTTCAATAATTGTTTCCGTAATATCTTTTGCCGTATTGCTTAAAATATTTAAATCCCCGGAAATGGAATTTATATTGAGAACACTGATAAGTAAGTTGAAGAGTTGAATAGTTTAAACTTTCTGTAGACGATGTCGCAATAAAATTTTTATGAATAAAGTTGCTAAAGATTACACCCAAAACATCCCTCATCTTCCCGGCGTCTACATTATGCGGGACTCGGCCGCAAATATTATTTACATCGGCAAAGCCAAGGATTTAAAAAACAGAATTACTTCATATTTTCATTCCGATACCGACAGCAAATCTTTTTCCATAATCAGTGCAATGAAAACAATCAATTATATTCTCTGCTCGTCGGAAAGAGAAGCGTTTCTTGTTGAAAGAGAACTGATAAAAAAAGTTCAGCCTTATTTCAACGCAATGTGGAAAGACGATAAATCTTATCCGTATATCAAGCTTACAGCAGAAGATTTTCCCAGACTTATAATAACAAGAAAATTATTAAATGACGGAGCATTATATTTCGGTCCTTATCCGCAGCTGACATATATAAAAAAACTGATAATTTGGCTGAACAAAATTTTTAAAATCAGACCGTGCAAAATGAGTTTTTCGCAGAATAATCTTCCTAAAGAAGAAAAAGTAAAATCCTGTCTTTATTATCATACGGGAATGTGTTTCGGCCCCTGTATGGGAAAAATTTCATCCGAAAAATATAAAGAAAATCTGAAAGAGACGGAACTTTTTTTTAAAGGAAAATTCAAAAAATTAAAAACCGTTTGGGAAAAAGAAATGTTTGCCGCAAGTAAAGAATTAAACTACGAAAAAGCCAAAGAAATAAGAGACAGGCTTTTTGCCATAGAAGCTATGAAACAGCGTGTAGTTATCAGCCAAATAAGTATTGAAGATATTAATCAATATGTTTTAAAAACGGATTCTTTGCAGGAATTAAAACAAATTTTAAAATTAAAAAAACTTCCTGCGGTTATGGAATGTTTTGATATTTCCAATACATCGGGAACAAATCCTGTTGCTTCAATGGTGCGTTTTGTCAACGGAAAACCCGACAAAAGCGGTTACAGAAAATTCAAAATTAAAACCGTTGACCAAATAAATGATTTTGCCATGATAAACGAAGCTGTCTTTAGAAGATATTCCGGAATTATCAGACGCAACGAGCAGTTCCCGGATTTGGTTGTTATAGACGGAGGAAAAGGACAGCTTGCTTATGCACAGAAAGCTCTTGACGAAATAGGTATTTATCTTCCGTTAATTTCTCTTGCCAAGCAGGAAGAAGAAATTTTTATGGTCGGTAAAGAACACTCAATAAAACTTCCGAGAAATTCTTTGGCATTAAGAGTTCTGCAGTCCATAAGAGACGAAGCCCACAGATTTGCAATTACCTTTCATAAATCACTCAGAGCAAAAGATTTT
>CAJOOL010000257.1 GCA_905236115.1 uncultured Endomicrobiia bacterium | reverse complement strand
GTTCAGCCATTTGACGAGAGGACACAGAAAAAATCGAAAGCTTTGTCAGTGAGACGAAGAGTTTTTAAGCCGCGGTGTGCTGAAACATAAGCGTTAGCGAGTGGCACATAAGGCTTAAAAACTCAAAGTCGTAACTAAAAGCTTTCGATTTTTTCGCTATAAATGAAATTAATATATAATCTTATTCAAAGGATACTCAATAATTCCTTCCGCTCCGGCTCTCTTCAATGCCGGTATAACTTTCTTAACTATCTTTTCTTCAACAATAACTTCCAATGCTATCCAGTTTCCGTCGCTTAAATTTGAAACGGTAGGCTTTCTTAATGCGGGAAGAATTTTTTCCACTTCGGGAAGAACTTTAAAAGGTATGTTCATTTTCAAACCGACCATACCCTCCGCCGCCAAAGCACCTTTCAACAAAATTGAAAGGTTCTCTATTTTTTCTCTTTTCCAGTCGTCTTTCCATGCATCGGCATTTGCAATAAGCCTGGTGGTGGATGTTAAAATTTCTTCAACTATTCTTAAATTGTTTGCTCTTAAAGAAGAACCCGTTTCGGTAAGCTCAACTATTGCATCAACCAGTCTGCCTGCCTTAGCCTCGGTTGCCCCCCAGGAAAACTCAACATTTACTTTAACTTTATTTTTGGCAAAATATTTTTTCGTGTAGTTTAAAAGTTCCGTAGCTACTCTTTTGCCCTCTAAATCTTTAATGCTTTTTATTTTGGAATCGTTCGGAACTGCCAGCACCCAGCGGACAGGACGAAAACCGGACTTTGCATATTGAAGCTCACAAACTTCTTTTACTTTTGCACCGCTTTCACATATCCAGTCATAACCTGTCAGTCCCGCATCAAAAACACCGTCTTGAACATATTTCGCCATTTCTTGAGAACGGATAAGCATCACTTCCATTTCTTCATCGTCACAAGACGGAAAATACGACCTTGACGACGCATTTATTCTTATACCTGCTTTCTTAAACAGTTCAATTGTTGACTCCTGCAAACTTCCTTTCGGGAAACCTAATCTTAATTTTTTCACGTTTATTTTATCTCCTTGTAAAGACAATTTATAATTTATAATTTACAATTCTTCTAATCTTCCAATCCTCTATACTTCTACTCCTCTTTCTTTCAATCCTCTGATTTTATTGAAATTTTTTAAATTTCTTACGCTGTCGGAAATTAACTTGGAAACATCATCCAGTCTTTTATCTTTTAAAACATTCGGAACATAGCTGCCGAATGCCGGAAAATTTTCGGACGACAGTTTGGAAATTTTAGCCGTAATTTCGGTTTCGGTATTTTTAATTCCGGTAAAAATATTTACTATCTTATCCGCCGTGGGAATAACAAAATTAGAAACCAGCAAAAAGCCCAAAAAAAGCCCCAAACACGCACCTGCAGTTTTATCAACCAAAGAAAGATATAAAAACTTAATTATTTTAAGAATTATCATTCCCAAAATAACAATAATTACAACCGTTGCAATAAAAACAAAATAATAGTTTATCCCCTCTTGGTGCGGGTAATTTTCCGCCAATACCAGAGCGAAAAAACCGGCAGATACGGCGAAAAGACTTTTTATTAATCCTGTACGGTAACCTACATATAAAAAGAACAACAGCAATAAAACTATAATAATATTTATTGCATTTGCCGGCATTTTAACAAACTCTGTGAACCACTATACCGCTGGCAAGTTTCGGAAAAAAGTAAGTGGATTTCTGCGGCATATTTTCATTATTCAATGCGATTTCTTTTATGGCTTCCACAGGCGTTGCAGGCACCATAATTGCAATTTTTTTTGTCTGTTCGGCCAGCTCTACAGCTTCTTTTTCGTCTTTAACATATACATATTTATCGGCAGGAACTTCTTCTTTCGGTATCAAAATATTATGAAGAATGCTTACGCCCAAATTTCTGAAAGCCTCACAGTTTTCAGGCATTGCTTTTTTCAAAAGTTCAGTATCTTTTATAACAAGAGTTCTGTAAGTTCCGTTTTTATATACCATAACCGGCTGAACCTTTTCGTTCTTGAGTTTTGCAAAATCTTCTTTCGGCAGAACATTAAAATATTTTTCTATATTTTCTTCCAGATTTGCAGGCTCGGCAACTACCCTGTGCGTAGGCCAAATGGAAATGCCCTTATCTTCCATCGGGCAAAGGAACGCCAGCACGTAACCGTATTCTTTTTTGTCGCAGAAATTTTCGTCAATGCCTTTTATGTATTGAAGATAATTCCAGGATGTTTCATATCTGTGGTGTCCGTCGGCAATAAAAGTTTTTTTATCTTTTAAAGAATCTTCCACTTCTTTTATTATTTTTTCGTCGTCTATTACCCACAGTTTATGATTGGTCTGTTCTTTATCGCAAGCAACAGCCGCAGGTTTCTGCGAGGAAATTTCTTTGCAGAGATTTATAATTTTACTGTTGTCGTCATTAAACAATAAAAATATCGGGCTTAAGTTTGCCTGCACAGCTTTTAATAAATTCAATCTGTCTTCTTTGGGAGCGGAAAGAGTTTTTTCATGAGCTTTTACGGCACCGCCGTGAGGATTTTCTATTTTGAGTGCGGCAAAAAATCCGCGTCTTATCATTTTCTTTCCGTGGTCAATAAATTCCTGTTCATAAAAATAAAGAGACGGTTTATCTTCCTGTATTAAAATTCCTTTAGACAACCAGTCTTTAAACAAAACATTTGCCTGTTCGTATTTGTTTTTCCCGCCCTCGGCATCGGAAAGTTCCAGCTTTACCATATTGTATTGTGAAGCCTTTTTTAAATCTTCTTTTTCCTGCGTTCCTATCACATCATACGGAGGACAAATTTCATTCGTTATATTTTCTTTTGCATACCTTACACCGTTAAAAGCCTTAATTGTTGCCATCTTTAATGCTCCTTGTATTTTTTTAAACTTTAATTTTACATAATATACGCCGAGTTGTCAAAAATAATCACACGGCAAGTTATATAAATTTCCTACATCTTATCCGGTGCCGAAACACCCAAAAGATTAAGACCCAAAGAAATTATTACCGATACGGCTTTAATCAGCTGAATTCTTGCCTTTTCCAGTTCTTTGTCGCCGCACAAAACTCTGCACTTTTCGTAAAATCTGTGATAAATATCGGCGGTTTCCATTAAATACGTAGTCAAATGATGCGGACTTTTTGTTTTACCGCATATCAACAAAGTATCTTCAAAAGATATTAATTTTTTTATCAAATCTCTTTCTTCTTTCGTTGCAAGCAAACTTAAGTTTGCACAAGACGTATCTTCTTTATAATCTCTTAAAATAGACTGACACCTTGCATTAACATACTGAACATAGAAAACCGGATTTTCCGTAGTTTGTTTTTTTGCAAGTTCCAAATCAAATTCCAGAGAAGAATCCGATGCCCTCAACAGAAAAGAAAATCTGCACGCATCCGAGCCGACTTCGTCAAGAACATCTTTTAATGTAACGAACTCGCCGCTTCTTGTGGACATTGCAACAGGCTGTCCGTTACGGACAAGAGAAACCAGCTGATACAGAATAACTTTTAATGCTTCTTTTTTCTGCCCCAGCATTTGAATTGACGCCATAATTCTAGGTACGTATCCGTGATGGTCTGCACCCCACAAATTTATAACCTTGGCAAAATTTCTTTCGTATTTGTTTTTATGGTATGCCACATCGGAAGCAAGATATGTATATCTGCCGTCGGTTCTTCTTAAAACTCTGTCTTTATCGTCGCCGTAAAGCGTAGACTTCAGCCACAGAGCACCGTCCTGTTCAAAAGCAAAGCCTTTTTCTTTCAAATATTCGCATACTTTATCAACCTGCGTTTTGCCTGTTTCGTCTTTTTCTGCAGCAATTTTTG
>CAJOOL010000256.1 GCA_905236115.1 uncultured Endomicrobiia bacterium | reverse complement strand
TAAATTCGTTGAAACTTCTCGCGATAAATTGCCCATTATCCCTGCGAAGTTCCGCCTCTTTATAGGCAAAATCTGCTTCGGGCTTTGATCACTCATAATTAATCTGCATTTCTTTTATTCCTCAAAAATAATTGATTTTATAAAAATAATAAAATATAATAACGGGATTGTTATTTTTATATGTTAAAAATTCCGCTGAAAATACTGGAAAAACCGGGAAATACCAGCAGAAACGGAAATAAAAAAATGAAACTGCAAACACCTTATTACCTTATAGACGAAAAAAAGCTTTTGGAAAATATGAAAAAGATTTCATATATTCGTAAAATGTCGGGTGCAAAATTCGTGCTGGCACTAAAGTGTTTTTCTACGTGGTGCGTTTTTGATTTGATGTCTGAATATATGGACGGAACAACAAGCAGTTCCTTATACGAAGCAAAGCTGGGATATGAAAAATTCGGTAAAGAAGTGCATGCTTACAGCGTCGCTTACCCGAAAGAAGAAATAACGGAACTTAAAAAATTTGCGGACAAAATAATATTCAATTCCGTATCGCAGTTAAATGAATTTTATCCATTGGTAAAAAATAAAAATTTAGGCTTAAGAATTAATCCGAAGATAAGTTACAGCCATTTTGATTTGGCAGACCCTGCAAGAAAATATTCAAGGCTGGGTGTCTGTGACAAAAAAGAAATTTTGCAGAATCTTGATAAAATCAACGGAGCGATGTTTCACTTCAATTGTGAAAATGAAGATGTTGATAATTTGGAAAAATCGCTTGCGTATATCGGCAAAAATTATAAAGAGCTTCTTGAAAAAATAAATTGGGTAAGTTTCGGCGGGGGAATATATTTTACAAAAAAAGGATATGATGTTAAAAAGTTTTGTAAAATACTGAAAGAATTTTCTCAAAAACATAATGTGCAGATTTATCTGGAGCCGGGGGAATCTTCAATAACAATGTCGGCAAAACTTGTAACTACGGTTTTGGATGTGGTTAAAAATGAAAAAGATATTGCGGTAGTGGATTCTTCAATAGAAGCACATATGCTGGATTTGCTGACCTATCATACTCCCGCAAAAATGAAAGTTTTCAAAAATGCAAAATACGAATATATCGTTGCCGGAAGAAGCTGTCTGGCCGGAGATATATTCGGAACTTATAAATTCGGCAAAAAAATAAAGCCCGGTGATACGGTGGAGTTTGAGGATGCTGCCGGTTACAGCATGGTAAAAATGAACTGGTTTAACGGTCTGCCGATGCCCGCAATAGTTGTAAAAAGATTGAACGGAAAAACCGAAGTAATAAGAAAATTTACATATAAAGATTTTGTTAATAATTTGGGAAACGCAGGTAATTAAATTGGTCTGCGTTTTCTTATCTTGAGGAGGATCTGCTTGAAATGAAAAGAGATGTTTTAGTTATCGGTGCAGGAGCCGTAGCTCATGTTGTGTGTCACAAACTGGCACAAAACAATGATGTGTTCGGAAAGATTTATTTATGTTCCAGAACTTTAAAAAGCTGTAATGAAATTTTGGAAAGTATCAAAAGAAAGAAAAATTATAAAAATCCCGATAATGAAATAACAGCCAAGCAGATAGACGTATTTAATAACGAAGCTTTAGTAAGTTTAATAAAAGAATTGAATGTTTCAATAGTAATAAATGTGGCAAGTGCGTTCTGCAATATGGCGATTTTGGAAGCCTGCATTCAGACAGGTTCCGCATATATTGATACCGCCATCCATGAAGACCCTAACAAAGTTTGTGAAAATCCGCCCTGGTATGCAAACTATGAATGGAAAAGAAAAGACAGATGTGCAGAAAATAAAGTTACGGCAATTTTAGGCTGCGGGTTTGACCCGGGTGTGGTAAATGCTTACTGTGCCTTGGCGGTAAAACATCATTTTGATAAAATTGCAACAATAGATATTATGGACGTAAATGCCGGAAGCCACGGAAAATATTTTGCAACAAATTTTGATCCGGAAATAAATTTCAGAGAATTTCACAAAGTGTGGACGTGGATAGACAACCAGTGGGTGGAAAAACCTGTCCATGCCGATAAACTCGTTTATGATTTTCCTGTCGTCGGCGAACAGCCTGTTTATTTGACCGGACATGACGAACTTCATTCTCTGTCTAAAAATATTAAAGCAAAATCAATAAGGTTTTGGATGGGGTTCAGCGACCATTATATTAATGTGTTTACTGTATTGAAAAATATCGGATTGCTTTCGGAAAAGCCCGTAAAGACTGCCGAAGGTTTGGAAGTGGTGCCTTTAAAAGTTGTAAAAGCATGTCTGCCTAACCCTAAAACTTTGGCACCGAATTATACGGGAAAAACCTGTATCGGATGTTTGGTAAAAGGTAAGAAAGACGGCAAAAATAAAGAAATATTCATTTATAATATATGCGATCATAAAGACTGCTACAACGAGGTGGAAGCACAGGCCATAAGCTATACTGCCGGTGTTCCTCCCGTAGTTGCGGCAATGCTTATTGCCGATGGAACATGGGATACAAAAACCATGGTAAATGTTGAAGAATTGAACCCTGACCCGTTTATAGAACTGCTCGGCAAAAACGGTCTTTCAACCGCGGTGCTTGAAAATACGCCGTCAAAGAAGTTTATTTAATATTAAAAATTTTGTAGAATTCAGCGGCAGTTGAAAAAACGAAAAGTTGAATATTTTGAAAGTTTAAACAGCGGTATACCGGGAAAGCAAGACCGGGATAACAAAAGGAAGCAGAAAAAATATGGATAAACAATTAAAAACACCGATTTTTGATACGTTGCTGGCACATGCAAAAAGAAATGTTACATCTTTTCATACGCCGGGACATAAAAACGGTAAGGGCATAGACCCTGTTTTAAAAGATATAACCGGCGGAGAAATGTATAAGTTTGATGTGACGGTTTTTGACGAGGTTGATTCTCTGCATGACCCTGTAGGCCCGATAAAAAAAGCTCAGGAGCTTATGGCTGAAGTTTACGGAGTTAAACATTCATTGTTTTTGGTAAACGGAACTTCCGTCGGAAATATTGCTATGTTTTTATCCGCCTGCGACCCCGGGGATTCCATAATAGTTTCCAGAAGTTCACATAAATCAATAATGGGCGGGATTATTCTCTCCGG
This sequence comes from uncultured Endomicrobiia bacterium, assembly GCA_905236115.1. Classification (GTDB taxonomy): domain Bacteria; phylum Elusimicrobiota; class Endomicrobiia; order Endomicrobiales; family Endomicrobiaceae; genus Ruminimicrobiellum. Next base: position 196 of record CAJOOL010000256.1, on the reverse strand, counting down.
TGTGTGGCCTATATGGCTGCAGCCTACGATAGACCAGAACCTTGATATAATTTTTAATTCCACTTATGACGAGATAAAACAGGCTTTGGAAATGTATCCTGAGGCAAGAGCGGTATTTCTTACAAGCCCTACCTATAACGGTGTGGCAACCGAAGTTAAAAGAATTGCCGATTTATGCCACAGAAAAGGAAAAATT
>CAJOOL010000255.1 GCA_905236115.1 uncultured Endomicrobiia bacterium | reverse complement strand
GGATAAACATAATCTTCCCAAATATGAAGATGTTTTTGACACTGACATTCAAAAGCGATTCCCGGGCCGGAAATTTCCGAAAGTCCGTAAGAATTGTATGCTTTTACATTGTAAAGTTCTTCTATTTTTCGTCTCATTGCTTCGCTGTGCGGTTCGGCTCCTATGAAAAATATTCTTAAGTTTAAGTCTTTTTTTAAATCTATTCCCAGTTCTTTAACGGTGTTGGAGAGTCTTAAAGCATAACTGGGCAGAATATGAACAACCGTAGTTTTAAAATGCTGCATAAACCAAAGCTGTCTTTTACTGTTTCCCGGACCGACGGGAATGGTCAGCATTCCCAGTCTTTCACCGCCGTAATGAAACCCCAGTCCTCCCGAAAATAATCCGTAACCCATGGTATTTTGAAAAATATCCGTATCCCTTGCACCTGCACAATACATAGACCTTGCGGAAATATTTGCCCAGTTTGCCAAATCTTCTTTGGTATGAAAAACAACCGTCGGATTTCCCGTAGTTCCCGACGAAGAATGCATTCTGACGACATTTTTTAAATCCGTTGCCAAAAATCCGTAAGGGAAAGCATCTCTTAAATCCTGTTTGGTTGTAAAAGGAAGTTTGGTTATTTCTTTGAGGGATTTCAATTCCGTTATGTTTGAAAGTTTTTCTTTGCCGTAAGGCGATTTTTTTGCCAGTGCCAGCTGCCTGTTGATACAATCCAATTGAAATTTTTGTAAATCTTTTCTGCTCATTGTTTCAATATCTTTTTGCCAATACATTGATACCGTCCTTAAAGCGTTTTTCTTATTATAGAATATTTTAGGTTTTATTTCAAAAAATAAATATTTTTTTGTATAATTGTTTCATTATGGAGAATAAAAACGAACTTACAACACCGAAATCTTTAAGACTGCACATAGGTATCTTCGGCAGAACCAACGTTGGTAAATCCACGCTTACAAACTATATTTCCGGACAGGACACTTCCATTGTTTCATCCGTTGCCGGCACAACGACGGATTCCGTATACAAAAGTATGGAGCTTCTTCCCATAGGTCCCGTAACATTAATTGATACGGCAGGCACGGACGATAAGTCTGTCTTATCACGGGAAAGAACAGGCAGAACGGAAAAAATTTTTGACTCCGCCGATATTGCCGTGATAGTAACGGAACCTAACGTTTGGACCGAATACGAAAATAAAATAATTGAAAATTTAAACAAAAAAAATACACCGTTTTGCATAGTAATAAATAATTTTAAGAAAGAAAATTTGTCGGAAGATTTTAAAGAAAAAATTTCAAAATACGAATTTTTGGAAACGGAACTTTTGAAAGAAAATTTATACCGTGAAAATTTTATAAACGAACTGAAAAAAATTTTTATAAGAATTATTCCCGAAGAAATTTTAAACCAAAAGCCTTTAACCTGCGGTATAATAAAAAATTTTCAAACCGTGGTAATGGTTGTGCCTTTGGATTTGGGAGCACCGAAAGGAAGACTTATTTTACCGCAGGTACAGATGATACGTTCCGTACTTGACATAAATGCAGTTGCAATTGTCGTTAAAGATACGGAATTAAAAAAATGTCTCAACAATTTAAAAAATAAACCCGATATCGTAATATGCGATTCACAGGTTGTAAAAAAAGTGCTTGATATAATTCCTGAAGATATTCCTTTTACGACTTTTTCAATAATTTTTTCAGCAAACAAAGCCGACATAAAGACAATGCTTGACGGAATTGAAGCAATAAAAAATTTAAAACCGGAAAACAAAATTCTTATTGCGGAAGCCTGCAGCCACCACGCAAGCAAAGACGACATAGGCAGGGTAAAAATTCCAAAAATGCTAAGTAAATATTTAGGCTTTGATGTAAAATTTGACGTATCTTCAGGCTCGGACTATCCTAAAAATTTAAAGCAGTATTCCCTCATTATCCACTGCGGCGGCTGTATGATAAACAAAAAACAGATGATTTCCAGAATGAATTATGCCGCCGAAAACAACATTCCCATAACCAACTACGGTATGGTAATTTCTTTTGTAAACAACACATTGGAAAGAGTTACGGAAATTTATAAGAATAATAAGACGCCGGCTGACTGAAAAAATTTGTATATTTTAATTATTTATGTTACAATACCGGCTGTATGTTTTAAAAGTTTTTTATCGTTCCGTTATCGTTTTTTCTAAAAGTTTACGAAAAATAAAAAAATGCTGAATTTGAAAAAAAATAAAAAATTCTGGTTAGACATTTTAACTACAATAATTCTTCCGTTGTTTGCGTCCTTATGTTTCATTATATGGACTTTTTATCTTTTCAAATCTCCCGTAATAACATTTCCCGTCATATTCATAATTTTTGTTTTCATTTATATATTTTCCGGATACGGTTTCGGAATAGTGCTTTTAATGTTTGCCATTCCGGTGGCGTTTTTCGTTGTTACTCCGGAGGATATAAATAATAATACTTTACTGATATGCGAAACGGTATGGCTGATATTCGTATTCTTAAGGCTGGAACATTACAGAAATTTATGGCTTG
>CAJOOL010000254.1 GCA_905236115.1 uncultured Endomicrobiia bacterium | reverse complement strand
TGACTTTTAAATATTCTATGGATTTATTGTTTATCTTGGCCGAATATTTAAGACCGGTATTTACAACATCGTTAATGTCTCTTATTTTAATTGTTCCCGACGATATTAAAACTTTTGTTTTAACGTCAAGATTTGCCGAAAGATTGATATTTTTACCGGAAGTTTTTAAAGAAAAAAAAGGATATGTATTTTTAATATTTGTTCTTACATCTTCAAAAGACAGCCTGTTAAAAAATAAATTTTTCGTATCTGCACTGCATACAAAAGACTTATCATTAAAATTATATACTGCCGTAAGGTTTGAGTCCGATTTTAATTCTCCGTCGGTTTTGACATAAAATTTTCCGGTTAAGAATTTATTTTCAAACTTCATTGTTCCGGTAGTTTTTATATCGTGGTTTAAATATTTTATTTTTGCGTCGGTATAAAGCTCTTTATTAAATCTGAAATGTATATCTCTAAACTTTAATAAATTTTTACCGTAAACCACATCCGCCGAAGATATTTCGCCGCTGAAATCAAAAAAACTTAAAAACTTTTTTAATACGGTTCTGTTTTCAGAATTTTTTTCATTTACATCCGAAACAGAAGCTTTTTTTTCGGGGTTCTCGTCAAGATAAACCAGCCTGTCTATGTATAAAACCGAAAGAGATTTGAGCGGTGTTTTTATGTTATGCAGAAACATAAAAGGCTCAAACCTCAAAACGGTCTTATCTATAAAAAGTTTTTTGTCGTAACGTATATCGTAAACGACCAAATTAAAAGGCAGCTCTATGGAAAAATTTCTGAATTTTAATTTTGAATCCGATATCTTATCTAAACCTTTCTGTATAAACGGTATATAATAGTATTCTCTGTAACTGTATGTAAAAGAAAATACACCGATTAAAACAGCAAAGTATATAACATATCTTATTTTTTTCCACATTACTGAACTTTTATTTTTTGTTTTCGGATTTTATTGGAACTCCAGTTGAACTTGTCAATATCTTAAACTCTTTCAAAAGTTTTGCAAATATTTTTCCCGGTTTTCCGTCTCCGATTATTCTTCCGTCAACTTTTACTACAGGTATTGCTTCGGCTGCAGTTCCCGTCAAGAAACATTCATCGGCCGTATACAAATCGTAAGTGGAAATAAGTTCTTCTCTTAATTCAATATTCAATTTATTTTTAATCAATTCTATTGAAGCATTTCTTGTAACACCTTTCAATGCACCTGCAGATGCCGGAGGCGTAACAACAACACCGTTTTTAACTATAAAAATATTGTCTCCGCTGCATTCTACGACATAGCCTTCCTTGTTAAGCATTATGGCTTCCAAAACGCCTGCTCTTTTGGCTTCCATTTTTGCAAGGATGTTATTCAAATAATTTAAAGATTTTATGTTCGGGCTTAAAGTATCGGGGCAGTTTCTTCTGGTGGCAACGGTAATAACTTCCAAACCGTTCCGGTAAAGACTTTCCGGATATAAAGAAATTTTATCCGCTATGATGAACACCGTAGGCTTGGCACAGTTTGCCGGATCCAGCCCTAAATCTCCCGCACCTCTGGTAACTACCAGTCTTATGTAAGCATCGGTTAATTCATTTACTTCCAAAGTTTGAAGCAATGCTTTTTCCATTTCAGCTTTAGTCATACCTATATCAAGAGCGATAGCCTTTGCACTGTCATACAGCCTGTCTATATGCTCGCTGCATCTGAACACTCTTCCGTTATACGCTCTGATTCCTTCAAAAACTCCGTCTCCGTAAAGAACTCCATGGTCAAATACGGAAACAACCGCTTCTTCTTTTTCAACAAATTTTCCGTTCAGGTAAATCTTCATTCCTTTTACTCCTTATATAAATTTGGTTTTTATATTAATTTTTTATTACGCCGTCAATTATGTTTATACATCTGTCAGCAAGTTTTGCAAGCTCGCTGCTATGCGTAACAACCAAAAGCGTGGTATTAAGTTCTCTGCACATCTTAAACATAAGATTTTCTATTATTTTTCCCGTTTCTCTGTCAAGGTTTCCGGTGGGCTCGTCTGCAAAAAGAATTTTCGGGTTATTTATCAATGCTCTTGCAAGTGCGGCTCTCTGCTGTTCCCCGCCGGAAAGTTCGCTGGGCATGTGGTTAATTCTGTCTTTAAGCCCTATAGTCTCAAGCAAGTTCAACGCCGCCTGTTTTTTTTCTTTTCTTTTATCCCAGACAGGCATTAAAATATTTTCCAAAACATTAAAATCAGCTAAAAGATAATGAAACTGAAACATAAAACCGATATATTCTTTCCTCATACCGGCAAGTTTTTTGGCATTAAAATCCGTAGTATCATGCCCGTCAATAAAAACTTTCCCCGAGGTCGGTTTGTCCATTAAGCCCAAAATATGAATCAATGTACTTTTACCTGCTCCGGACGGGCCTGTAAGGGCGATTTTCTCGCCGGAATTAATTGTAAGATTTATTCCTTTAAGAACTTCCACGGTTTTAGACTTGGCAAGAGTATAATTTTTGACAAGGTTTTCTGTTTCAATTTTCATACCGGCTGCTTCTTCATTATGTTGATTACTTCATTGTTAGTTTATATCTTCATATTTTATCATTTTTATACAAAAAATTAAATAGGATATTTTTTCGGGTTAAACAAAAAACTGTCCTGGTTAAAACACATATGCGACAATCAAGGTAGTTCGCGATAGGAAGGGAAAGGTTAACCATTCCCTTCCTATCGCGGCGG
>CAJOOL010000253.1 GCA_905236115.1 uncultured Endomicrobiia bacterium | reverse complement strand
TCTCTGCGAAACTCCGCCTCTTTATAGACAAAATCTGCTCTCAATCTTTACACGTTCAGAATTATTCAGAGTTTCCTGTATTCGGCTCCCTTATGTGCCCGTTCGCTACGCTCACACTTTAGCACACTGCGGTCGCCGAAATACTTCGCTTCGCCTCAAACTTTGCTGTTTTTTCTGTGTCCTCTCGTCAGATGGTTGAAAAATTGAAAGAGTTGAAGAGTTTGAAAGCAGAGAAAAGATTTTTGTTCTTCGCTCTGCTTTCGTTTGTCGGTCAACGCTATGTATTGACCATGTTTATTTAAATTTTTAACAAAAATAAAAATTTTAATTACTTTCAAAAAATTCTCTTAATTTTATATCTCCGCTTTTTTCTGCACCTGAAATATCAAACCAGTATTGTATAAATTTTTTAGGTTTTTCATTGGTTATTAATTCGGCCGGTTTTGCAATTAAAATTCTGCAACGCTCTTTTATAAGATCCGATTCAGAATTTACGGCAAAACTACTAAAATATTTATTGCTTCTTGCATCAATACCTAATATCAATTTGTTCACTGTCCATATTCCGTCACAAAAAAAATTCCCGTATTCGCTGTAATATGCTTTTTCGGCAGAAATTATTGTTCCTATTAAAGCGTATCCTTCAGCGTATTTTGATTTATCAACATAAGCTCGGTAAATAGGAACTGAAATTACCGAAAGAATAATAACAATGGCAATTACGATGACAAGTTCAACCAATGTGAAACCTGTTTTACTTTTACAAAATTTCAATGATTTTTTCATAATTTTTCTCCTTTTTTGTATTTTATTTTTTTTATTATCCGAGGCTAACCCCTCGGGTTCCTCTTTCGTTGTTTTCAACTCTTCAACTTTTCAACCATTCAACTGTCTTTTCAACTGCGAGATCCCCGACAACGACATTCGGGGATGACAGACTTTTTAAAGAGCCTCTCAGCTATACAAAAATGCTCCGCATTTTTGTATACTACCGCCGAGAGATAAACTCATTGGGAACGTTTTTATCTTTTTGTCGGGTTATTGCTATGTTATAAAACGCTCGGCTGTGATAAACTGTTTTCAAAAGAACTTTCATTCTTGTTTTATGGTTAATTTCTAAACCTTATGTTTTAGTATTATACCCTATTTAAACCATAAAGTCAAGAGGTTTTATTTTTATCGGCAAAAGAGGACTTTATGGAAAAAGAACGTTCTTTTTTCTCTAAACAGTTGAAAAATATTATGTTTGAAAAAGGCATAAGCCAAAAAGATTTGTCGGATAAACTGGAAGTATCTTATACTGTTGTAAGCAGGTGGGTGAACGGAGGACGCAATCCGGAACTTGCTTCCATAAAAAGAATAGCAAAAGCTCTGGATGTTCCTTTTGATTATTTTTTAGAAAAAGAAACGGATACGGCAGACAAAAATGAAGATTTAAAAAATAAAAATTTTGATTTGATAATCAAACTGATAGATAAGCAGAACAAAATGGTAGAAGAGAAAATGAAAAGATATGAAGCAGAAAACAATCTGCTGAGAAATGAAATCAGAAATATAAAGAAAACGCTGAACAATCCCGAAAGAAAATAAAAAAATATGTATCTTTAAAAATTATATTCGGCATCCTTGAACAACGGATAAACCAAATCTTTCTTTGATAAATTGGGATGTTCGGTCTGCCAGGAAATATTCAAAAACGGGTCATTATATAAAATTCCTCTTTCGTTTTCGGGTGAATAAACATCGGAACAATAATATTCAAAATCAACTTCGTCGGAAAGAACTTCAAAACCGTGTGCAAACCCTTGAGGAATATAAAGCATATTGGCACCTGCCGGTGAAAGTTTAGCACCTGTCCATTTACCAAATGTCGGCGAACTCTTTCTTAAATCAACGGCAACATCAAAAATAGTTCCGGAAATTACTCTGACCAGTTTAGCTTGTGCAAAAGGACTAAGCTGATAATGCAAACCTCTTAAAACACCTTTTGAAGAATGCGAAAAATTTATCTGTTTGACGTTTAATTTTATTTTGGAATTTTCAAAATCGGTAACTTTAAAAACTTCTTCAAAAAAACCTCTGTTATCTCTAAACTTAACAGATTCTATTAAAACTACTTCCGGTATTGACAATTCCGTAAATTTAAAAGGCATTTCTTCTCCCCCTAAGTTCGTGATGAAAACTTTCCCCTGCGGGCAGTTCAAAACTCAAATCTCCCACTTTCATTAACGCATTACCGTTTAACACTTCCATTGTAACACGGTCTTTTTCTTCTTCGTATTTCAAAGAAATTTTTCCGTCGGGAGAAACATTTGCAAAAGTATCGGGATCAAAAGATAAAGTTAAAGAACCTTTCGCCGAATTTTCAACTTTAGAAATTTCTACCGCATTTGTAATGGGATTTTTGGCAAAAAACAGCCCCTGCTGGCTTTTTAATATTATGGCTACATAACAGCAAGTCAGTATTCCCATACCGCTGGAAATAATTTTAGAAGCATATTCAATTTTCGGAATTTTCAAAACATCGTCATACGTAGTCTTTTCCCCGTCGGGAGAAATAATATCCACGGATTTCACCAATATTTTCATTTTTATTTCTTCGCCGTAAGAAAAAGAAACGAAAAACATTAAACAGAAAAATAAAACCAAAAATTTTTTCATATTTATTTTATCCCAAAATTACTTCTACCTTATGAGTGCCGGATTTAAACGGAGTTATAATATTTCCGTCAATTTTTTTGCCGTCAACAAATATTTCTTTTACGGAAGAATTTTTCTTCAGTTTAGGATTGGAAAATTTTATATCATAATTCGCATTTCTGAACTTTATAAATAATCCGCAGTTTTGAAAATCTTTATTTGCGGGCAAATGAGGCTCTACGGATAAACCGTCAAAAACGCCTTTGACACCGAAGAAGAAATTCTGGAAAGCGTATCTTGTCCAAGCACATGAACCTGTCAATACAGGATATTCTCCTCTGCCTGCTATATTGGGATTATCGCTTGAAACATAATATTCCGGTATCCACGGACCTGTTCTGATTATTTCATGTTCGTGGTTTAAAGGATTAATTCCGGAAAATATTTTGTATGCCAAATCCGGCTGTCCCTGCTTGATTAACGCCCAAACGAAAAATAAATTTGCATGCGAAAATACTGCATTATTTTCTTTAGTTCCTGCGGCAAAGCCGGTAATTCTTCCTATGGTTTTATTGAATTTTTGATATGCGGGATAGTTGAGCTTTAATGCACCGACTTTTTTATCAAACAAATATTTTATAACGGAATCAATAACGGTTTGTTCCTTGCCAAGTTTTCCGGCACCACCGGAAACAAGCGACCACGTCTGAGGCATTAACATCATTTCAAAATCATCCGATGCAGGATTTTTTTTGTTCAATGAGGACTTGTTCCAAACGGTATCTACAGGTTTACCGTCGGCAAAAATATATCCGCTGTAATAATATCCGTTGAATGCTTTCTTGTTTGCGTTGTCTATAACAAGTTCGGCTTTAGCTCTTAAATCTTTCAATATTTTTGAGATTTTTACTTTAACTTTGTTTCCGGAAATTTCGTTATTTACTTTATCCAAATATTTTTTCAAAATTTCCTGTCTGTCTTTTGCAGATATATCTTTCGGTTTATCATCAAAATTTTTAATAAGCTCTGCAAGCTCCTGAAAAACTTCTATTTCTTCTATATTCAGTTCGTCTGCGGTTTTTTCCAGCAAATCGGCAACTTCTTTACAGTTCTGAGCCAAGGCAAAAGAAAACGTTACGTTTTCACCTTTTACCTGATCAACGGCGTCGTTCCAGTCAGCTCTTTTTTGTTTCAACAGATTATTATTTCCGACATCATAAAACATTGTTTCAATCTGAACAAGAAGATGTTCTATTACGGTTCCGGTGTATTTTTTACCGTCTGTTGTTTTTTGATTTTCTATGTAACCTTTTTTCCATTTATCGTTTTTGCTTTCGCCTCTGTTTTGGTAACAGTCTTTAAAATAACCTATACCGTCTCTGAAAAGGAATTTTTTGTCGCCGAGGAAATTGGCCAGTATCATAACCGTTTGTGCCGTCCAGTAAGGATGATCGCACCACAAACCGTTTACTTCGTCGCTGCCGAACTCTTTGGTTCTGGCAAAAAATCTTGTGGCATTGGTTCCGTC
>CAJOOL010000252.1 GCA_905236115.1 uncultured Endomicrobiia bacterium | reverse complement strand
TTCTGAAATCTCTGAAAAAATCCGCAAGAAACTGAATATAATTTTCCGTTTTTATTTTTTCTTTTATCAGTTTGAAACTGAAATCGTAAGCACCGCTAAATTCCAACCCGACTTTGCCACTTTTATAGCCTTAAAAGATGTGAAATTTTTGTGAAATACCGATGGAACGGCTTGATTTTTTGCGGAATTTTCTATAATATTTTCGCAAGTATAATAAGTATAATGGAAAGATGATGTATTATGTTTTTGGAAACAACAAAATCAAAAAACTGTTCAGTAAACATAACGTATTGGAATATATAACGGAGTTTTTCGGTGCACTGCATGTTACGGGCAACAGATATATTATTAACGACATTGACGGTTTGATAAATTCAAAATAATTTTCAATTTATAATTAACGGCAAAAGCAGAGAAAAGATTTTATTCTTCGCTCTGCTTTTTTTGTTAGGTCAGTGCTATGTTCTGACCTGTGTTATTTTAATTAAAAATAATGATACTATTATCTGATATTATTTATATTCTATTGTCAACACATTTTTTTCAGTTTTATCTAACTGAGCTAAATCATAAACCATATACATAACATTACCTTTTTTGGGATCAAGAAGTTCTTCAGGCACAATAACACCTGCCCAAAAATATTTTTTCGGATTGATTCCTTTATTAACATCACCTCCGATAGAAACCAGTCTAAAATATTTATTTGCACGAACATCAATATCCAACAACGGTTCATATTGCGTCCAGCCTTTACTGCTATTACTTGCTAAAAAATATCCATACTCGCTAAAATATATTTTTTGAGCGGAAAGGACTGCTCCAAGAACTGCATATCCTTCCGCCATCTTTGCTTTATTGACATAACTCCTATAAATCGGAACGCTGACGACTGACAGAACAATCACAATTGCGATAACAATCACCAGCTCCACCAACGTAAAACCTAAATATTTCTTTTGTATTTTTTTAATTTCTTTCACCCCTGATTTTAAGGAAACACTAATTAATTCATGTTGGAAACCGCAAGGCTTTTTGTCTCTAAATTCGTTGGAACTCATCGAGATAAGTTGCCCACTATCACAGCAAGGTTCCACCTCTTTATAGGCAAAATCTACTCTCAATCTTTACTCACCCTGAATTTATCAGTGTTTCCTTAATTATTTTCCCAATAATATAATCCATTGGAAATATTATACGTAAACCATATGTTTCTAAATCCGTTTATTTCTTTTAATTCGTCAGGTTTCAGCAGTGCACCTGTAAATTTTTGCTTAATATTGTTTTCATCTGTGCCTGCACGGAATTTATTAAAATATTTATTACCTCCTGCATCAATACCCAACACTGGATCTTTTGTTTTATAATTTTGATCTCCTGTAGAATGAGATGACCATAGAAAATTTCCATATTCTCCATAATATGCTTTTTGTGCGGTGATAATTGTTCCCATAAGTGCATAACCTTCTGCGTATTTTGCTTTTTCCACATATAAGCGATAGATAGGAACCGACACTACAGACAAAATTATTACTATGGCAATGACGATGACAAGTTCTACAAGGGTGAATCCTTTTACTTTTTTTCTTTGTTTTTCAATAAGCATAATTAACTCTCCTTTACTTATATTTTTTTAATTTATAATTTACAATTTATAATTTATAATTAAGGTAAAAATTGCTTTGCAATTTTTGAATTATTCAGAAAATTTTACTTCGTATTTTTCCTTTTGTCATTCCCGCATTGCCGTTGGGCGGGAATCTATGGTTATTTTATTCCTATTTTAACGACTAAGATGTAAATGAACTTTAACATAGATTCCGTGTCTGTCTGCGTTGCAGACGCACGGAATGACAAACAGTAATGTATTTTTTTATTTATTACCAAGGGCTAATTCCCCTTGATTCCTCTTTCGTTTTTGTCGTTTATTATCCATTGTACATTATCCATTATACATTGCCGTTTTGGGCTAATTCCTCCGCTTCTTCTTTGCCGTTGCCGTTCAATTGCTAATTGCTCATTTCTAATTTTTTCGTCGTTAATTATAAATTATAAATTGTCGATCAATTGCTAATTTACAAAGAGCTCCGCTTTTTGGTACAATACGCCGAGAGATAAAGCCTTGGGCAAAGTGTTTATCCTTTTTCAAGCTGCTGCTATGTTGCAGCAAGCTCGGCTTTTTTGTATTAATTTAAATTTAGAATTTTCTAATACTATTATAGTATTTCTAAATACTAAAGTCAAGGTTTTTTTATGAAAAATCAAAATTTTTTGGGCGAACAATTAAAAAAAATAATGTTCGAAAAAAAACTTACTCAAAAAGAGGTAGCCGACAAAATAGGTGTTGAGCAGACCGTGATAAGCCGCTGGGCAAGAGGAGCTGCCGAACCGACGCTGGCTTCAGTAAAAAAACTGGCGGAAGTTTTCGGTGTGGGCCTTAATTATTTTCTTGAAAATTATGAAAACAAAAAAGTTGAAAAAACAAAAATTTTAAATCCGGAAGAAGAAAATTTAAAGCTGACAAAAGAGCTGCTTAACGAACTGAAAGAAATAAAAAATATTCTTGAAAAAATCCGTCCGATAAAATAAACAAAAATAGACAAATAACTTCAGAAAATAAAAATCATTATTTCAAAAATCACAAAAAAAATTAAAATAAAAGATTTTCTTATTTCTTTCAAAAAAACGCCCAAAATTTTTGGGAAAGGAAATAAAAATGAATTTTATAAAAACTGTTTTTAAAACAATAAAAATTTATTTTACAGAGATAAAAAATTCCGCAATGAAGGAAGATCTTCTCGGTTCTGCGGCGGAAATGGCATATATGCTTACACTAAGTATATTTCCATTGATACTTTCTTTTATGGCGATATTTTCAATAATCGGAAACACTGCTTTCGTAGCAGAAGGGCTGGAGACACTTTCTCAGTTTGCTCCGTCGGAAGTTATCACTGTCATTCAAACGGTATTAAAAGAAGTAACACTGCTTAAAGGCAGGTCTGTTGTGGCAATTATCGGTTTTTTTACGACGCTGTATCTTGCATCAAATTCAATATCGGTTGTTACAAAATGTCTTAACAAATCCGAAAAAATTAAAGAAAACAGGACTTTTATCCGCACAAAAATTTTATCGATTATAATAGTGTTCGTCCATGCCGTTTTTTTATTTTTAAGCGTAAATCTTATCATCTTCGGGCAGTCTATTTTGAAAGTGATATCAAGATATATTTTCTTCATTCCAGTTGAAATTACTCGGTTTATTCTTTTTTCCAGATGGCCGGTAACTTTCATTTTAATTTTCATTTTGGCAGGATTGAATTACTATATTCTTCCTGCAAAAAAAATGAAAATAAAAAATGTTATTCCCGGGGCTTTATTTTTTACAGTGTTTTGGCTGGCAGGATCGTGGCTGTTTTCGGTGTATATAAATAATTTCGGTTCTTACAATAAAGTTTACGGTTCCATTGCGGCGTTTGCAGTGTTAATGATTTGGCTGTATTTTACGTCGATCATCATTCTTATCGGCGGAGAGATAAACAACAAGAACGGCAATTTATAATTTTCAATTAACAAAAAAACTCAGGACAGGGAAAATAAAAATCTCTGTCTTGAGTTTTTCTTTTTTA
>CAJOOL010000251.1 GCA_905236115.1 uncultured Endomicrobiia bacterium | reverse complement strand
TTTTTCAAATATTTTCAAATATATAATAAACAGCAAGATTGCTTCGTTGACACTCGCAATGACGGAAACGACGGGATCCCCGACAACGACATTCGGGGATGACAGACGGAACGGCAACGACGAACGGCAAAGCGGTGTTTTTATAACATAGATTCCCGATTAACGGCTACAAAGTGCTTCGCACTTTTCGGGAATGACAGACTAAACGGCAATGTACAATGTATAATGTATAATTAACAACAACTGCGAGATTCCCGACAGAGACGCTCGGGAATGACAGAGTACACGGCAATGAACGGCAATTGTAAATTATAAATTATAAATTGTCTTTTTAATTTTTTCTTCAAAAATTTCTTTTCCGCTGTCAAAAGAAAGAGAAATGTTGAAAACATAAATTCTTCTTTGAACGTTTTCGTCTACGGCTTCTTTTATTTTAACTGCGTCTTTGGCGGTGGTAAGAAGAATTTCATTGTCCTGCAAATTATTTATTATATCAAAAATTTCATTTTCGTTATATTTATGGTGGTCGGTATAAATAAATTTATCCTTTATTTTCATACCTAAACTTAAAACGGTATTTTCAAAATTTTTCGGCGAACCTATTGCGGACAACAAAACAAAAGATTTTTCGGCTTTAAACTCCTCAAGATTTTCCACGGTAACATTGTCAAACATATTGGAAACGAAAAAATTCCCGGCGGAAACTTCAACGGGCTCGGTTCCCGTAATACCGGAAATTTCTTTTTTCAAAAGATTTAATTTTTCTTTTTCGCATAAGTTACAGTTCGTCAAAATAACAATATCGGCTCTTTTAAGTGCGGACTTTTTTTCTCTTAAAATTCCCGACGGAATGAGCATACCGTTGCCGAAAGGATTTAAAGAGTTTACACATACCACTTCCAAATCTTTCTTTAACTTCCAGTGCTGAAAACCGTCGTCCAAAATAAAAACATCGGGATTAAATTTCTTTGCAATTAAGGCACTTTCGTATCTGTCCGCACCGATGACAACGGGACATTTTATTTGATTGGCCGTCATATACGGTTCGTCGCCGGAAGAGAAAATATCGGCCAAAATATTTTCACCGTCGGTTACGATAACATTCTTATCTTCTTTATTTTTTCTGCCGTATCCGCGGGATAAAACTACCGGACGCTTACCCAAGCTCTGAACGAATTTGGCAGTTTCAATAACCGTAGGAGTTTTTCCGCTGCCGCCCCATGTGATATTGCCGATGCTTATGACGGGAACATAAAGTTTTTTGGGAACGGTTATAAGCCTGTTGATGCAGGATAAAAAATAATAAATCACGGTTACCGGAAAGAGAAGATATTTAATCATTTAAAACGTCCTCGTATATTTTTGTGAGATTTTTAACAAATATCTCTTTGGAAAAAGTTTTTCTGACAAAGTCATAACCGGCCTGCGAAAAATTGCGTGCAGTCCGTTTATCGGAGAGAATTTTTCTTATGGCAAAAATTAAAGATTTGGTATTTCTGGGTTCAATAAGAATGCCGGTTATACCGTTGACTATCGTTTCGGGATTGCCGCCGACGGTGGTGGTAATGACAGGAATTTTCTGACTTTGTGCTTCAAGATTTACGTTGCCGAAACCTTCGGTATCACAAGACAAAAGACAGAAAATATCCATAACTTTTAAAAACTTAACGACATCTTTCTGCTGGCCTGCAAACTTTACGATGTCGGAAACGCCGAGCTCTTTAGCATATTCTTCCTGTGCATGTCTGCCTGCTCCGTCGCCTACGATAAGCACGGCAATATCCGGATAATCTTTTCTTAAGTGTGCGGCAGCTTCCATAAGATACTGCTGGCCTTTTCCCTCCAAAGAAACTATCGCCGCTACAGTGCCGATAACGATTTTATTTTCAAGATTATATTTTTTTATCACATCGTTTACGTCGTTAGGATTGACTTGTTTTGAAAATTTTTCAAAGTCAAAAGCGTTGTATAAAACCTGCACTTTATTTTTCGGAACTTTTTCATATTTTATCAATCCGTCACGGACAGCTTTTGATACCGTTAATGTTTTATCGGCAATTTTATAATGACCTGCGGCATACCATTTATGGCGTGTATCCTGTCTTCTGTGAAGAATGACTTTGATATTTTTAAAGAAAAGTTTCATTAAAAGAGCAGTCCAATACAGTTTGCCCTGATGAACGTGAAGTATTGAAATATTTTCTTCTTTGATGATTTTTATAAGACTGAAAATGCCTGACGGGGTGAAAGAACCGCGGCATGTAAAATCTTTTGTCTTTACATTGCCGGCCGCCGCCTGACGATATAAAAAACTTTCTTTCGGAGCGGCAACTATCGGTTCAAATTTGCTGCTGAGCTGCTTCAGACTTAGTGCGGTAAGAAGCGTTTGCTTTTCGGCTCCGCCGACGGTATTTGAAGAGAACAGATGTAAAACTTTTATTTTGTCCATGTCTTTATAAAATTTTCTTTACCAAATGTGCGTAACTTGATGCCGTAGCTTTAAAAAACGTTTCGCAATACTGCATATTTTTACCTTTTGTTACCGCCCAGTATCTTGATATGGAAGCCGCCATGGTTACATAGTCGCGTGTGGCTATCTGGGTTTGGTAACATTCTATGGCTTTCTTTTTTGTTTCCCAATGATTTGATATATCAACAATAACATTCGGAACAGGTGTTGACCACACCGAATATGCATAAATAAGACAATCGGTTTTTTTCTTTTTATATGCTTTTAAAAATGCTTTTGATATTGAGATATGATCCTGATGGTTGTCTATCATAAACGGAAGAAAAATTATTTCCGGATTGGCTCTTTCAAAAAGAGTGATAAATCTGTCGGAAAGTTTGTCAATATTTTGATACAGACTTCTTATTTCAAACTGTAAAAAATAATTAAGTTTGGAACCTAAAACTTTTGCAGCCTGTTCGGTTTCGGTCATTCTTTCATAATTCTGATCCGACGTGCAGAAAACGATTTCGGCAGTGCCGCCCTGCGAGATATGCTTGGCGATTGTGCCGCCGCAGCCGATACTTTCGTCATCCTGATGAGGAGCGATAACAAGAATTTTTTCGGCAGGAAGTTTTTCTTCCAAAGGAAGCGAATATTTCAAAAAAGGCTGAATATATTCATACATTCTAAAAATACTTCTATAGTTGGCATATTTCATTTGTTTCCCCCGGAAACGGTGAACGACAATGTATATAATTAACGGCAATGAACGGCGGTTAGAAACCGGTAATTTTTGCTGATGCTCTGAGCTCTGCGAGCAGTTCGTCATATTCTTTCTGCATATTATATTTATATAAAGTATCCGAAAGGAACTGTTTTATCTCGTCAAACTCAACGGGCATTTGGGCTTTCTTTTCTTCAACTCTGAAAAAATGATACCCGTTTCCGGTCTTTAACGGACTTTTGTTATATGCACCGACATCAAGCGAAAAAATTACTTTTGCAACTTCCGGCGTCAAATCTTCTTTAATCACATAACCGATATCGCCTTTCTTTTGTCTTAATGCGGCATCGTCGGAATACTTTACGGAAAGCAAAGAGAAATTGACATTTTTGGCAGACAGCTCTTTTTTGAGCTCTTTGACTTTATCGTTGACTTGTTTTTTCTGTTCTTTTGTAAGGCTGTCGGAATATTTTATAAAAATCTGTCTTACTTTTGCCTGTTCGTTATAAACTCTTTTCAAACCGTTTGCGGCTGCGGTTACAACATCTTCCGGCAAGGTTTGCTCTTGTGTAAGTTTTTGTGCCGAGGACTCATCATCCTGTCCGTTCATTTTGGAAATTACATTATTGTAAAAATTTTCCAATTCGTCTTGTGAGGGGTTGCCGGTTCTGTTCTGCAATTCCTGCGAGATATATTTCATTCTTATTAAATTTTCTTTGACTTCGTTTTCAAAAGCAGTTTTTGTCAAGCCTTGTTTTTTCAAATCTTCGTTAAAATCTTTTTCGGTCTTGAATTTGGCTTTTATCGTATCAACGGAATTTTTCACTTCTTTGTTGGTTACCGTTAATTTGGCTTTTTTGGCGGCATCGGAAATTAAAATTTCGTCAATTCTTTGGTTGATTATTTTTGCGGCTAATGCCTGCAAATTCTCGGGTGTCCGTTTTTCAACGGGAAGAAGAGCGGCTTCTTCCGTAAGAATTTTATTGACATAAGTTTTAGTTATTTTTTGATTGTTTACCGTAACAAGAACATCTGAATTTTTGGAGTTTTTATCGGAACTTTCGGCGGCAAAAGCACTACCCGGAAAAATAAAAATTTGAAAAACAAAAACTAAAAACGTCAAAAAAAATATTTTTTTCATTATTACTCCTGTTCAACAAAATGTTAAAATTTTACAAGTGTATATTTTATCATTTTTTTACAAAAAACAACATTTTTTAGGCGGCTGCAAGAATGTTTTTGTATACGCCCGTATTTATGAGCTCTGCGTCGTCGTTTCTTAATTCTATGTTCGGTTCCGCATATAAAGGAATTAAAGCTATTATATCATTTATGGCTTCGGAGTCAGGATCTTCGTTATTGAAAGCTCTTTGAGTTAACTCGGAAAGCATTTTCTTGAGTTCCTGTTCTGCCTGTGAGGCGGTCAGGTCTTTTATTCTATCGGCAAAGGAATCAACGGCGGCTGATGAGCTACCAACTGCGAGATCCCCGACAGTGACACTCGGGGATGACAAAATGGTAGAGGCACTCGGGGATGACAGACTAGCTGAGGAATTGCTGACGGCATCGGCCGAGGGCTGAGGGGTGAGGGCTGAGGAAATGACGGATTGGTAAAGGGCGTCGGCGAGGAGCACTTCAAGTTTGCGATCTTTCAAACCGTATTTTATGTTTCTGTCTTTTAACCAATTAACAGCCAAAATTCTCTTGAATATTGCTTCGGCAAAAGCCTGTCTTTCTTCGGGACTTTGTAATGTATCATAATACAGTCTGACAGGTTCGTGAGACTGCAAAGCGGAAAATAAACCGTCAAAATTATTTTCCTGTGCAAGGCCGGCAATAGTTTGGAGTTCTTCAAAAGAAAAATACGGAACTTGATTAAAGCTGAAATTTGATGCTGCCTGTTTGACAAATTCTATAGTTCTTGATTCCATTATTTTACTTATATTAAGAGCGGAATTTAAGAACGTAAATATTCCGGAAGAACCGTCTATGTTTTCTTTGACGTCACTGATTTTCAATACGGAAATACTGCCGTCAAAAGTTTCTATATCTGACAAGTTTTTGATAAATTTAACGGGAGTTTGTGAAGACGTTACGCTGTCAAAAAACTGACCTTGCCAAACATAAGAGAAAAGGCCGTAGGAGGCGAAAGTGGCTGAGAAATCATCAACGGAGAGATCCCCGACAACGGCATTCGGGGATGACAAAGTGGTGGAGACGCTCGGGGATGACAAAGTGGTGGATGCATTCGGGGAGGACAAATCGGCTGAGGGCTGAGAGTTGAGGGCTGAGGAAATGCTAACGGCATCGGCTGAGAGCTGAGGGTTGAGAGACTGAGAAGCTGAGGGTGAGGAAGTATCAGTCGCATCAGGAGTTTCAAAGTAAACAATAATTTCTGCGTGGTAATCTTCTTTAGCTTTTCTTAACATTTCGGCAAAACGTTTTTTTACTTCCTGTTCAATTACGGCATTGGCAACAGAAGAAAAATTCGGCTCTTTTTTAACTTCTTGGCTTAACCAATACAAAATTGTGGATATATAATACTGCGAAAATAAAACCTTTATATCCGTGCCGAGATTTTGGTTATCAAAATAATTTTGTAAAGCACTAAACAAATCCTGTGAACTTTTAAGCATATCGGGATTATCGTCAATATAAACAGCTACGTTTTGATTAACCGTTACCGTATCAATATTGTTATTAACTATGCCGGCTTTTTCTTTTCTGGTATCAATAAAACCGTCCGTGGTTATGGAATTAAGACCGACAACGGCGTTGCCGTATTGAGAATATTCTAAAGGTCTATCCGGATGAACCATATCAATTTCAATAACATCAACCGTTGCATTTGTCTGTGTGCCTATTGCACCGCCGACACCTGAATAAATTTGGAAACTTTTGGTTTTGCGGTATTCGGAAACGATTGTTTCGTAGTTGGCTCCGGGAGCATATATTACCGGAATACCTTTATATTTGCCCAGCCAGCATCTGACGTATTTGGTTTCACCGTTTTCGTCTTCGGTTTTAATTTTTGTGGGAACGGGTTTGAAGCCGAACTTATTGGCGTCTTTGGGTGTATCGCGTATGACGTAAATATTATTGAAAGATGAAATATCGGAATCTTCCGTCTGACCGGAAACGACAATCTCTCCGGTAGAGCGATCGAAAGATACGTTATCCTTACCGTAAAGAGCAAGGGCTTGTGCAAGGCCTGAAGATTGAATGTATCTGAAATCGACAATCGAATGTGTTACGACGTTAGACACTGCAGAAAACAAAGCAGTAACCGCAAGATATGTCAAGCCGGTTAAAAAGCTCGTTATGGGTAAAGATACGGCAATCGCCAAAAATATTACATAAGGTATGATTGTTGCGGCTACCACAATCTTTGCGGCAGCTGTACTGTCGGCGGATGTTTTGCGGTGCATTTGGACAAACTCTATAGGATGAAAATAAGATATTAAAAATTCTTGTTTTATAATCATCTTCAAAATCGAAAGTGTCGTGGCAGAACCGGTATAAATTAAATCATTTATTTTATCAAATGTCGTCGGAAGGATGGCTGCAGCTGCGAAAGAACGAACTTGATAATCGGCATAACCTCCTCGTGCGGCAGCGATAACTCTTCTGTTAGCTTCTTGTCTTGCTCTTGCTTGTCTTGCTCTTGCTTCCATATTTCTTTTCATCTCTTCGGCAAACCTTGCCTCGGCAGCTCTGCGGGCATTTTCTCGTTCTACGGCTTTATTTGTACTTTCCATTGCGGACTTACTGCCCGTAACCAAATCAAAACCGGCACCCGTTTGATTAGCAACGGAAACGGCAATATCTAAATTATGTTCGGAATTATAGGCGGATATTGCAGCCTCTATTTCTTTCATAAAATCAGTAACCTGATCTTGTCTTATGGTCGTCATATCTCCGTAAGCAGCTACCGGTATATGAACTCTGCCGGATCTTAATAATTCTTCGATATAATATTTTGTTACGTTAGTAAATTTCTCTTTGGTGTATTTGCCGTAATTGTACTCAGTTTCTCTTTTAGAAAGTCGAGAGAGGTAATCGTCTGCGGGCTGAATTGGTTTTTGAGAAGAGCGAGTACCTAAAGACAAAATATTTTCAGCAGTAGTGGTAACAACGGAATGAATATCTTCTCTAGGCAGTTTATTAACCGTTACATCGACGAAAGCATTGTTTTCTTTTAACAAAGAAAACAAATACAATTCCATAGTATCACTGATGAGGGAAACATCATAATAAGAAAAACCGACAAGTTTTAATAAATTTTCAAGCATATTTCTGTTTTTTATGACTACTCCGCCGAACCTTGAGGAGCCTTGTTTCCAATAGTCCAAGATTATGTCGCCGGTTTGGGATATTCTTATTTCGGCGTATGTGTTTTCATTTATTTTTCCTCTGCAGGTCAATGAATAGCCTGCCGATTGTTCGTAATATGGCTTCGCGGTTTGGGAGTAGAGAGAGGTTATGGGCTTATTAACGGCAACAGCGGAAGCGGAAGTTGATGAAGAATCGGCATTTTCGCTTGCAGCAGTGGTAGCAGATACAGAAGGTGTAGCAGACGGAACGGAGAAAGCGGTAGTATTTAACATAGATTGCGGATCGGAGCCCTCCGTAATGACGGCACCGGAAGAGGATGAGCTGAGGGTCGGATGATCAGAAGAGGAAGCGGTATCCGCGACGGACTGAGAGGATGATGAAGTGTCTTCTGCGGGAGTAACAGAAGAAGCAGAGACCACTTTACCGGTGGTCGGATCGAACATAACTTTTTCGTCTTTGGCAAGTTTTTCAAGCAAGCCTGAAGTTTTAATAAATATATAATCCATAAAAGAATGTGAAATAACATTTGTTACAAAAGACAGAGCAAATGCACCCAAAACGGTAACTGCCAGAGAACCGACAGTCCAGACAGTCAATGCTGCCGGGAAAGCAAACCACAGCCGAACCGCTCCGATAATCTTGAGAACGGAAAAAACTGCTGCGGCAATCTGAGAGCTTACGGTAATTGCGGATAAAACTCCGGAACCGATTTTACCGCTGAGATTGGTATGATTACTGATAAATTGTATAGGATGAAAATAAGAGTCCGCGGTCTCAGAAAAAATAACGGTTCTTAAAATACTTCCCATAGTAGCCTTGCCGTCTTTAATCAGTTTGTTTATTTTTTTGAAGGTGGAAGGCAGGATGGCGGAGACGGGGAGATTTTCTGCCGGGCGTTTACCCATATCGGTTAAGGTCTGATCCAATGAGCGTTTGGGATAGGTAAGTGTAGTCGTAGTAATTGAACCTGCTTCGGAATTGCTATAAGAAATAAAACCGACATCTCCCGACATACTGTCACCAATCATATAAAAATTAATATCATCCTCCGGAATAATAGCCGCGGTCTGTATATCTATACTGAGATTTTGTAAATTATATGGCATCTGCCAAAGAGAGTCACCGATTGTTTCGCCTGCAAGAATAACAATTCTTACATTATCAGGCCTTACCAAATGGTATTTTCTTAACTCTTCCATATCGGATGTTCCGTAGATTTCTTCAAAAATATCGCTAATTCTTTTGCAAATAACCAAATTACCGCTATTGTCAAAATATAAATCTTCCTGTGAAAAACCGAAAGTTGTTCCTTCCATATCCTGACCGTTGGTAAGTTTTATAGGAAAAACCTGCAATCTTACTTTTGCTCCATACACGGGAGTGAGCAAATTTAATCTCATATATAAAAAATCATTCATCCTATCCGTAAAATCATAAGTTTTTGCAGAACCGAAAGTTTCCCAGTTGGGACCCTGATACTGATTAAACTGAATTTCATCATTTTTTACTCCGGTTTCAGCAGACGGTTGATAAGAATATCCGGAATA
>CAJOOL010000250.1 GCA_905236115.1 uncultured Endomicrobiia bacterium | reverse complement strand
TAAGACTTTTAAAGAAAGATTCCGTAATTATGACCCACGGCAGTGCCGGTTCGTTTGCTTGTGCCGGTTACGGAACGGCTTTGGGAATGATAAAAAATGCTTTTAAAAACGGAAAGATAAAAAGAGTTATCATAGACGAAACAAGGCCTTACTTTTTATGTGCAAGGCTGACCGCTATGGAACTTTCTCATGAAAAAATTCCTTATACAATGATTACCGATAATATGGCGGGTTACATAATGAAAAGCGAAAAGCCCGATGCTGTGATAGTCGGTGCAAGAAAAATTGCTTTAAATGGGGATGTTGCAAATGATATAGGAACATATTCGTTGTCTATACTTGCGAAATATCATAAAATACCTTTTTATGTTGTTGCTTCCAGCGATACGATAGATTTTTCGGCTACTTACGGAATAAAAATAAAAATTGAGGAAAAGCCTCCCGAAGATGTGTTGAAAATAAACGGAAAAATTCTTTCCTTGAAAGATACGGTATGCAGGAACCCGGGCTTTGATGTTACGCCTGCATCCAATATTACTATGATTATTACCGAAAAAGGTATTTTTAAACCCAATAAAATATCTACTTTAAAAAAGAAATAATATTGCTGCAAATTTTATTTCAGCCAAGTACCCTCAGCTCTAAGCCCTAAGCTCTCAGCTGTAGTTATAACTTTTCAGCTTATCAGCTTTTTATCTGTTCAGCTGAAAAATACGGAGTATTTTTTATGGAAAAAGATTATTCAAAGACGGTTAATTTACCGAAAACCGATTTTCAGATGAAAGCAAATCTTGCTCAGAGAGAACCGGACTTTTTAAAAGATTGGCAGGCTGCCGAAATTTATAAAAAAATGAGAGCCAAAAATAAGGGAAAAAAGAAATTTATTCTTCATGACGGTCCTCCTTATGCCAACGGGAAAATGCACACCGGGCATGCTCTTAATAAAATATTGAAAGATTTTATTTTAAAGTACAAAAATATGAAAGGCTTTGATACGCCTTATACGCCCGGGTGGGATTGCCACGGACTGCCTATAGAAACTCAGTGTTTGAAAGAACTTAAAACGGACAAACACAGCGTTGATAAAAAAGTTTTCAGAAAACAGGCAAGCGATTTTGCAAAGCGTTTTGTAAAGATACAAAGAGAGGGGTTTGAAAGACTTGGAGTTTTTGCAGACTGGGATAATCCTTATCTTACGCTTGATCCGAATAACGAAGCTTCAATAGTGAAAGTTTTCGGCGAACTTGTGGAAAAAAATTATTTGTTCAGAAAGAAGAAACCCGTTTATTGGTGTTCTTCATGTGAAACCGCTCTTGCCGATGCCGAAGTGGAATATGCCGATGTTTCTTCGGATTCTATTTTTGTTAAGTTTCAGATAAAAGAATTATCCGATGCTTTAAAAGATAAAGAAAGTTTGTTAAAAGATTATTCCGTTCTTATCTGGACGACTACTCCGTGGACGCTTCCGTCCAACGTAGCGTTGGCTTTTTCTCCTGTAGCAAAATATGTTGCAGCCGAATATGTATTGAACGGTAAAATTGAAAAAATAATCGTTGCAAGAGATTTGGCCGAAAACGTTAAAAATAAAATAAGTGCCGAAAAGTTTCAAATAAAAGCCGAACTTGACGGAAAAGATTTGGAATATATCAAATGTCAAAATCCAATAGTTGACAGACTTTCCTTAGGTATTCTTGCCGATTATGTAAGTATGGAAGACGGTTCCGGTATCGTTCATATTGCTCCGGGACACGGACAGGAAGATTATCAGGCAGGACTGGCATATAAACTTGACATTATTTCACCTTTAAACGACAGAGGTCAGTTTACAAAAGAGGTTCCCGAGTTTGAGGGAATAAACGTTTTTAAAGCTAATCCTTTGATAATTGAAAAACTTACCAAAGAGGGAAAACTTCTTGCAAGCATAAAAATAAATCACTCTTATCCTCATTGCTGGAGATGTAAGAAGCCTGTTATTTTCAGAGCTACGCCGCAGTGGTTTATGGGCGTGGATTTGAATGATTTAAGAAATAATCTTCTTAAAGAAATTAAAAATGTCAACTGGGTTCCCAAATACGGCGAATCAAGAATTACCGGAATGATACAGACAAGGCCGGACTGGTGCTTAAGCCGTCAGAGACTTTGGGGCGTTCCGCTGCCGATATTCTATTGCAAAGAATGCGGTGAACCGATACTTGATAAAAGAGTGATAGATAAAGTCGTTGAAGAGTTCAAAGTTCACGGTGCGGGAATTTGGTATGAAAAATCCGCCGAAGACTGGCTGAGCGGCTTTGATATAAAATGTCCGAAATGCGGTAAGACGGAATTTAAAAAAGAAGAAGATATTCTTGACGTATGGTTTGATTCCGGTGTATCAAGCGAAGCTGTTTTGTCAAGCGGAAATTATGATTCCCTGGAATTTCCTGCGGACTTGTATCTTGAGGGAAGCGACCAGCACAGAGGATGGTTCCAAAGTTCGCTTCTTCCGGCGGTAGCGTTAAAAGGAAAAGCACCTTACAAAACTGTTCTTACGCACGGCTTTTTGGTGGACGGGCAGGGCAGAAAAATGTCAAAATCGTTAAATAACGGTCTTGACCCTATGCAGATAATCAATAAATACGGTGCGGATATTTTGAGGTTGTGGGTGGCATCCTGCGACTACAGGGAAGATGTCAGAATTTCCGACGAGATTATAAAAGGACATACCGATACTTACAGAAAAATAAGAAACACAATAAGGTTTATGCTCGGAAATATCAGTGATATGAAAAAAGAAGAT
>CAJOOL010000249.1 GCA_905236115.1 uncultured Endomicrobiia bacterium | reverse complement strand
TTGGGATGCATGTGTTTTTCTATCAGTGAAACAATATCGTTCTTAAAATCCGCAGAATATTTTAACCTGTCAAGAGCATTTTTTGCAAGGCGGACGCTTTCAATTTCATGCCCTATAAAAGAAATTTTACCGTCTTTTTCTTCCCGTGTATACGGCTTGCCGACATCGTGCAAAAGTGCCGCCATTCTTAAAGACAAATCCGGCTTTATTTTATCCATTACATCCATGGTATGCCCGTAAACGTCTTTATCGTGAAATTTCTTCGGCTGGCCGACATTGTGCGTGTTTGTCAATTCGGGAAGAATTATTTTCAGCATTCCTATATCGTCCAGCATATTGAAAGCCCGCGACGGTTTATCAAGCAGCAGCATTTTGTTCAGCTCGTCTCTTATGCGTTCGCCTGAAACTATATTTATTCTTCCGGCTTTATTTTTCATACTGAGATAAGTGTTTTCTTCTATTGAAAAATCCAGCTGAAAGCTCTGCCTGACGGCTCTTAAAATTCTTAAAGGGTCCTGCTCAAAAATAACATCCGCCGCTGTATCGTCGGTAACGCGGATAATTTTATTTTTTATATCGTCCAGCCCTTTGCCCGTCAAGTCCAGAAGTTCAAAATCGTTAAGCTTTAAAAACAGTGCGTTAACGGTAAAATCTCTTCTTAAAGCGTCCTGTTCAAGCGTTCCTATTTCGGTTTCTGGGTTTCTGGAATTTTTATCATAATATTCTTTGCGGGGCATTATAAATTCTATTTCTTTACCGTCTATTTCCAGCTTGGAAGTGGCGAATTTTTCAAACGTTACAGGAGGATGAATATGAAAGGTTTTTGCAACGATTTCGGAAAATTTTATCCCGGCATTTTCCCCCTCAACCATAATATCCAAATCGTTGGGCACTCTGCCAAGAATAATATCCCGCACAAACCCCCCGACAGCATAAATAACAAAATTATTATCCTTAGCCGTTTTTATCAGTTTTTCCGTTACGGATTTGTAGTTATCGGGAATTTTCAATGTGTTGTTCATTGGATACATATTTTAACACGAATTTTATTTTTTTTCAAGTAAAAAAAATACTTTCCCTGCAAAAAATGTAATATTTTTGAAATTTTTCGGTGCAAAATACGCCGAAAAAATTTAAAATTTTACACTAAACGACACGAAAGCAGAAAATTTTCAGCAAAAACGGCATAAAAAAACCGGCGTTTCCTGAAAACCGATTTGTTTTTACTGATTTGCTTCTAAGGAAACGCCGATTCTTTATTTACTAAATCCTGCTTCGCAATTTTTATGCGGCAGCAAGCATTGCATGTAATGATCTGGTGTCAAAGTTATCTGCTAAACCATCAATTCTTAACTGCATTCTTCCCATATCGGATAATAAAACCTCTATTATTCCCGCCAAAGTCATAGGGTTAGGAACTTCCTGTTCATACTTCATTTCCAATTTATTCAAAATATAATCCGGCGTCTTTCCTTTATACTCGTCACCTATATAATCACCTTTTTCATAACTTTTTCCTGTTAACAACCTGTATTGTGCCAATCTTTCCAACAATTGTTCGTGTATATCTATTCTGTTTCTTTCATCATCTTTCATTACTTCTGCACCAACAATTCTTACAAATTCCACAGTTTGCAGAATTCCCAATAACATTCCTCTTCTTTCTCTTCCGCTTAACTTTTCTATTCCCGGTATTTTATCTTCCAACCCCGAAATATTCACTTCTTCGTCTTCGGAAGCTGCCTGAAGTCTATCTGTTATCGTTTTTGCCAATGCTTCAGTTTCTTTATTTATTAAATTCACATCAAATATTTCACACATTCTCTCTATCATAAAATCTCTTCCTGCTCTTATACCTTTCCTTTCTTTCTCTTCCGGGCCGGCAGCAAACATAGCCTTTACTATATCCAACATTGTTAAGCCGTTTTCTGCCGTTTTTTCTTTGCTTACTTCTCTTAATACTTCCCCGTCAAAAGCAATTGCTGCCCCGTTTGCTATCAATCTGTTTATATCTTCAGGTGTCACTACCAAGTTTTTCCTCTCACTTCTTGCCACTCTTACTATCAATCCTACAAAATCATTTCCTTTCATTGCTATTGCTTCGCTATATTCCACTACTCTGCTTTGGTTCGCCCATTTGTTTTCTTCCTTTACGGTAACGGCTGCTTCTGTTCCGTCTATTTTCATATCAGCTGAACCTTTTCCAAACAATACTATGTTATTAAAACCTTCTGTTCTGGCGACACTCACCTTTCTTTCTACCGTTACTTTATCTGCTCCCGTAACATCTATCAGCACATTGCTTATTCTTTTTTCTTTTAAATCCCTTAAATCAGCAAGAAATTCTTGTTCATTTTCCATTGCACTATAGCTTCCATATATGTTTTTAACCTGCATTATCATACTTACTTTTTTATCTTCCCAATAATTTAACAATCCCTGAATTATAGCATCCTTTATACTTACAGAACTGCTTGCACCTATTTGTCCAAGCTCTTTAGCCTCAGACAATCTGCTTCTTTGATTTTTTCTAATACTTTCACTTAAATATATTACTGCTTTGGGTTTGCCTGAATTACGAAAAGTTTCTCTGCCAAGTAATATTTCATTTAACACATTGTCATATATACTCAGCTGTTTATTTCCTTTATCGGAAGTATATGCTATCACTTCTAAATTTCCTATTACTTTTCTCAGCTCAAAACTAGGTAAACTCTGCTCAACAATTACATTACCACTCTCTTTCACAGGCATAAGATCTTTTAATCTTTTAGATACTTCCGTATAATCACCCAAAACATATAACTTTACTTTTACTCCGCTTTCGGCAAGTTCTTTTGCTTCCTGTATTGCTTTATCGTCGGTTACATCAACCACAGCTATTACTTCAGTCTTTGCTTTAAAAAATGATGTTAATTTCAATACCTGCAGCTGTAACCATTCGCTTGTTTTTCTTACCATATCAGCAAAAACCATTATACTGAATCTGCGAGGAGTTTCTCTGGCTTTTACTGCCGTTGTTACTTCGGAAATTTGAATTACATTTCTTACATATTCATTTCCGCTAAGTGTATATTCCGATATTTTTGTTCTTACTCCGTCAGAAACTTTATACACGATAACATTTCCGTCTGCTTGCCCTTCAACAACATACTCACCCGGTTCATTGAAAGATAACTCTAATTCCGATATTTTTTTGTGTCTTAAAGCTCTCATTGCCTGCTGAACATTTTCTTTATCATTTTCGGAAAGAATTTTTTGCACTTCTTCAGGTGTCATAGCAGTCAATTCGTATCCCGCATTTCTAAACACTCCGGTAAGAGTTACTTTCGCTCCGTCTGCAGCAAAAACATTTACCGCTCCGTCAAACTCTGCATTTTCAAAATGAATATCTCCGGAAAATCTCGTATCACTTCTGTTTGTCCAGCTGACACTTCCTGCAAAATGGCGTGCTATAGCTTTTCC
>CAJOOL010000248.1 GCA_905236115.1 uncultured Endomicrobiia bacterium | reverse complement strand
TTCGGGAATGAC
Organism: uncultured Endomicrobiia bacterium; assembly: GCA_905236115.1. Taxonomy (GTDB): domain Bacteria; phylum Elusimicrobiota; class Endomicrobiia; order Endomicrobiales; family Endomicrobiaceae; genus Ruminimicrobiellum. The sequence continues at coordinate 2,531 of CAJOOL010000248.1, read as the reverse complement.
AGACCACACCACAATGTACAATGTATAATATACAATTAACGGCAACGGTGGGATTCCCGACAAAGACATTCGGGCATGACAGACTTGTTCAAAGAGCTCAGCCATACCAAAATGCTCCGCATTTTTGTATACTGTCGCCGAGAGATAAAAGTTTTCGCAATTATGTTTATCTTTTTGTCAAATTATTGCTATGGGATAATTCGCTCGGCTTTTATGTTGGTATAAAATTACTTTATTGGTATAAAAATACTTATTAAACATAATAATACCATAAAAGTTTATAAAAGTCAAGGTTTTATTTTCTGTTTTATGCGGGAAAAGTGTATGCCGAAAAATAACAGGCTGTTTTTCAAAGTACTGGAAATTCTAAAAGAAAAGCAAATGACTCAGACGGAGTTGGCTAAAAAGGCCGGGATCACTCAGCCGTCTTTAAGCAGAATTCTTGCAGGAAAATATAATGTTAAAATTTCAATTTTGGAAAAAATAGCGGAAGCTTTGGATGTTCCGGCGGGATATCTGCTGGAAGAACAGGAATTTTTCGAAAAAAAAGAAGCCGAAAAGAAAGAGAGTGATACAGTCGGTAATAATTTAATAATAAAATTAATTGAAGAACAGAATCAAAAATTTGAAGAAAAAATAAAAAGACTTGAAAATGAGATTGAATTGATGAAAGTAAAAAAAAGCTGCGGTCATTGTTATCCCGGTTAAGTTGTTGTTTGACAGCAAAAGTAAAAAAAAGTATAATCGTAAAGGTCTGAATAAAAAGATACTGAGCAAAGGGGCTTAAAGAAAATATTTTAAGCACCTTTATTTTTATGCGGAAATTTATAACGTTTTGAGTTACGGGAGGTACCTTTTATGAACGAAACAAATTTATTGTTGGTATGTTCTCAGGAACAGGCAGCGGAATTAAAGGCACTTCTGTCGTTATCTGCAAACAGTTTTGTAATTACGCATATAGAAAAATCCGGAAATGAAGTTTTAAGAAAAGTTAATCAGCTTCTGCCCGATATTATCATAGCCGATTATTCTCTGCAGGATATGACGGGCTATGACCTTGCCGTAAAAATAGAAGAATTAAAAATCTGTCCTACAATAATTCTTGCCAATTCTTTTCAAAGCGACAATATAGATGAACTGAAAAAAGGTTCTTTGGATATTTTTTGTATAACCAAACCCATAAACAAACAGGTTCTTATACACACTACGGAACTTGCTGTCCGACTGTCGCATAAGTTTCGCACAATAGAAGAAAAAATCAACAGTCTGGAACATCAAATAGAAGAAAGAAAAAATGTTGACAGGGCAAGAGGCATATTAATGAAAAAATTTAATATGGATGAAGAAACCGCATACAAAAACTTAAGAAAAAAAGCTATGGATTCCGGACGAACAATAAACGAAATAGCAAAAGCAATAATAAGTATGTTTGAGAAATTTAAATAGTCTGACGGAAGTATGCGGGGGAGTTTTATATGAAAAGAAAAAAGGCTGTGCTGGAACTTTCCAACGGGATGAAGTTTGAGGGAAAACTTATCGGATACGATGCAGCAGTAAGCGGTGAAATGGTTTTCAATACCGGAATGCTCGGTTACAGCGAATCAATGTCGGATCCGTCGTATATCGGGCAAATTTTAGTTTTCAGTTTCTGCCTTATAGGAAATTACGGCGTGCCGAAACTTACCGATAATTTTTTAACATCGTTCGGACATGAAAGCTCCTCAATAAAAACTCAAGGTATTATAGTATCGGAAATTTTTGACGAGAGTTATCACTACGGAAGTATGATACCGTTAGAACAATGGATGATAGAACAGAAAGTTCCCGGAATTATGGGAATAGATACAAGATATTTAGTACAGACCATAAGAAACACCAGAAATCTTTTCGGCCGGATAATCCCCGAAGGCTGCAGGAAAGAAAACACAATAAAAAAATTTCCTTTCATAGAAAATTTCAAAAAAGATGAATATATAGATCCGTCAAAATTTAATCTTATGCCGACGGTATCAACAAAAGAAAGAAAAGTTTTCGGCACCGGCAAAAAGAAAGTTGCCGTTGTTGACTGCGGTGTAAAATGGAACATTTTAAGAATGCTTGTTGACAGAGGCTGCCAAATAGAATTAATTCCTTGGGACACGGATTTTTCTGACGTGGAAGCTGACGGCTGGCTGATAAGCAATGGTCCCGGCGACCCGAGAAACACAGGCGACCTTGTAGAAAGAGTAAAAACTTTATTGGACGGGAACAAACCTGTTTTGGGAATATGTTTGGGACATCAGATAATATCGCTTGCAAGCGGTGCAAAAATAAAGAAAATGCCTTACGGACACAGAAGCCATAATCAGCCTGTATTTATAATACCGGAACAAAAAGCATTTATGACCAGCCAAAACCACAGCTATACCGTTGATGCAGCAACTATCGGAAAAGATTGGGACTTGTGGTTTGAAAATGCAAACGATAAAGGTGTTGAAGGAATAAAACATAAAACAAAACCGTTTATGTCGGTTCAGTTCCATCCGGAAGCC
>CAJOOL010000247.1 GCA_905236115.1 uncultured Endomicrobiia bacterium | reverse complement strand
TTTTTGCCTCTAAATTCGTTGGAACTTCTCGCGATAAATTGCCCGGTATCCCTGCGAAGTTCCGCTTGAAGCGGTTCAACCGCCTCTCTATAGGCAAAATCTGCTTCGGGCTTTGCTCTTTCATAATTAATCAGCATTTCCTTTATTTCTTTTTATTAATTTCAATCGGCTGCTGTTCGCTTTCGTCGGGCATATTGCATTTACCCTTAAATATTGCACCCTCATTTACATACAGAATGTCCGTATACAGGTCGCCTATAATTTTGGATTTCGTCAAAAGTTCTATACCCTCTTTTGCAAAAATATTTCCTTTAACTTTTCCGGAAACAACAATATATTTCGTATTTATATCGCCGACGATTTCTGCGGTTTCGCCGATAACAACGCTTTCGGATTCCTTAATATTTCCCAGCAGTTTACCGTCTATTCTTATACTTTTCGTTGTCGTTACGTCTCCGGTAAAAACAGTGTCGGCACCGACCCACGTTTGTATGGAATCAAAAACCTTTTTGTTCTTCTTGCTCATTTATTACCCCTCTTTTCTCCAACCGTATAATCCTGCAAAAATCTTATATACCGTCCCTAGTCCAGATAGCTGTTCAAATACTTCATCGGGTTTATCGGCCTTTTGTTAAGCTGCAGCTCATAATGAACATGCGGACCGGTAGATCTGCCGGTGCTTCCCATTTTGGCTATTTCCTGCCCTTTTGTAACAAAATCACCGCGTTTTACAAGAGATGTTGCAAGATGTGCATAAACGGTTCTGTATTTATGTCCGTGTTCAATTGCAATAACATTTCCGTAGCCCGACTGCCAGCCGGAAAAAACCACTATCCCGTCGGCCGTTGCAACAATGGGAGTTCCTTTTTTATTTGCAATATCTATTGCGGGATGAAATATTTTATTATTGAATATAGGATGAACTCTGACGCCGTAAGGCGAAGAAATTATTCCTTTGCACGGCCATATTGACGGCGTATATCTGAAGAGTTCTCTCTGTTTTGATATGTGGTTGATAACTTCCGAATAGCTCTTCATGGAAGCCTTATATTCTTCCAACAGTTCAAAAGAACGGCTGGCAATATTCTGATAATCTATTTCGTCGGATTTACCCGATAAAAGCATTGACAACGCACTTGATTCTACCGGAGTGGGACCGCCGGACCCCAGCCACAAGCCGTTTTCTATTATTATTCTTTTGGAATCCATAGCAAGAAGCGAACGGATGTGGTCGTCGTTCTGTTTAACCTGAGCAAGAATTTCTTTTGATTTTTTTATCTGGTCGGCAAAGAAAAGCATACGCATTTTCATTATTTTATTATCGGCTTTTATCGTTATATAGTCTATATGTTTGCCCGATATAAACCCCGCCCACAGAGTAAGAGCCGTCCAACACAAAAAAGCGGCGAAAATGAAAAACAGTGAAAAATTAAACTTCAGAGGTTTCATTTTCCCGTGGTGTATAAAGACGATGGTAACTTTTCTTCCCAATTCTTTGAAAAGATTTTTTAACTTTTTCATATAGTCTTTGTTATTATATCACATAATTACCAATGTTTCAAGAAAAAAATTTGTGAAATTATTTGTGAATTTATGTAAATTTATACGCTGCGTTATATATTTTTATACTGCATTTTTACGGAATCCGCACCGAGCAGCTCTTCAAGCTCACAAATACATTCGTCGGTATACTTAACCGTATAGCCTGTTTCTACGGAATAATCGTCGGTTTTATAGTCTTTTATATCCAGATATACTTTTGACTGTCCGGGATATTTAGATATTATATTTATAATTTTATCCGACATTTCATCGTCAAGCACAACGGCTGAAACCTGTATTCTTAAAGAACCCAAAAACGGCGGAAATTTTTGTTTGGCTTCGTCTATGGAATAAAACTCTTCCACCGCAAGTTTCGGTTTATCTTTTCCGCTTAAGAGTTTCCCTTTAATGACAACAATTGCTTTTTCTTGAAGTTTTTCCGCAAACCTTTCGTAAGTTTTGTGAAACATTATACATTCAAGATAACCGGTCATATCTTCCACGCGGAAAGTGGCGTAAGTTTTGGTTTTATCATTTTTTGTTACAAGATGTTTAACAAAAGTTACCATACCTGCAACTCTTATAATTTTGGCTGTTGTAAAATCCGTTCCCTCGGGCGGAACCGGAACTTTATCCATGCTGTACATTGAAAAAGCTATCATATCTCTTTTATATTTTTCAAGAGGATGTCCCGACAGATAAAAATCAAGAACTTCTTTTTCAAATTCAAGAGCTTGGTTTTCATCCAAAGGCGGAACTTTTTTGTCCATAACATTTACGCTTGCTATGGAAAGTTCACCTGCGTCAAAAAGAAAACCCTGATTATCGTCTTTTTCTTTTTTGGATTTTATCGTCTGCTGTAAAGTTCCGTCAAGATTATCAAGAATTTTTGCTCTGGTTTCCAATTTATTCTTGCCGAAACAATCAAAAACACCTGCTTTGCATAAGCATTCTATCGCTCGTCTGTTTACGGCAGACAAATCTATTTTGTCAAGAAAATCTTCAAAACTTTCAAAGTTGCCTTTTTCTTCTCTGGACTTAACTATATTTTCGGCTGCATTTGTGCCGACATTTTTTATGCCTAAAAGTCCGAACCTTATATTTTTCCCCTCAACGGAAAATTCTTCTTTGGAATATCTGATATCGGGCGGTAAAGTTTTAATGCCGAAATTCTTAACATCTTCAATATATTCTATAAGTTTTTTCACTTCACCGGATTTTGCCGAGTTGCCGAGTTCGTTATTCATACATGCCGTCATATATTCAAGCGTGTAATGTGCTTTCAAATAGGCAGTTCTGTAAGTAACATAAGCATAAGCAGCCGAATGTGATTTATTAAATCCGTACCCTGCAAAAGTTACCATATTGTCATAAATTTTGTTTGTTATAGACGGGTCTATTCCTTTAGCCCTGCCGCCCTCAACGAATTTTTCTCTGGCAGCCTGCATTTTATCTATAAGCTTTTTACCCATAGCTTTTCTTAATCCGTCGGCTTGGCCTGCCGTAAAACCGCCTATAGCCATAGCCATCTGCATAACCTGTTCCTGATACAGAATAACACCGTAAGTGTTTCTTAAGATAGGCTCCTGCAGAGGATGGTCATAAACAACTTTTCTTCTTCCGTGTTTGCAGTCAACAAAAACATCAAGCATTCCTGCCCCGATAGGACCGGGACGGTAAAGAGCATTTAAAGCCGTTATATCGTCTATGTTGCTCGGTTTCATTCTTCTGACCAAGTCTTTCATTCCTTCGGATTCCAGCTGAAATATACCGAAAGTTTTTGCTTCCTGCAGAAGTTTAAAAGTTTTTTCGTCTTCAAGAGAAATTTTCTCTATATCAAAATCAGGTTCTTTTTTCTTTATAAGTTTTATTGCTTCATTTATGATTGTTAAGTTTTGAAGTCCCAAAAAGTCCACTTTCAGAAGACCCAAATCGGGAAGAATTCTTCCGTCGTATTGGGTTGTAACGACATTTTTCTTTCCTATAGCAAGCGGCGAAAAATGACGAACATCTTCCGGAGCAACTATCAGCCCTGCGGCATGCACACCGGTATGTCTTTTAGTTCCCTCAAGTTTTGCGGAAATTTTTATTAAATCCGCAACTCGTGGATCTTTTTTTATTATCTCCTGCAAATCTTTTGATTCCACCATTGCGTCGGGAATTGAAGACTTTGCAGGTATGGCATTTGCGATTTTCTGTGTTTCTGCCGGCGTAAAACCTAAAACTCTGCCGACATCTTTTACCACCATCTTTGCTTCCATAGCACCGAAAGTAATAATCTGAGCACAGTTGTTCTGTCCGTATTTATTGCGGACATAATCTATAACCTGCTCTCTTCCGAAATCGGCAAAGTCTATATCCAAATCAGGCATTGAAATTCTTTCAGGATTCAAAAATCTTTCAAAAAGTAAATCATATTTTAACGGACATATATCCGTAATTCCCAACGTGTATGTAACGATGGAACCCGCTCCGGAACCTCTCCCCGGGCCGACGGGAATACCGTGATCTTTGGAATATTTTATGAAGTCCCACACAATTAAAAAGTATGAGGCAAAACCCATTTTTTTGATAACGGAAAGTTCGTATTCAAGCCTGTCGGTATGTTTCTTTTCTATAACAGGGTATCTTCTTTTTAAACCCTCGCGGCATAGATGTTCCAAATAAGTCTGCGGTGTAAACCCTTCGGGAACTTCAAAATTAGGAAGTAAATCTCCGTTGCCTTTTTTTATTTTCACATCTACCATTTCCGCAATAACAAGCGTATTTTTTATGGCTTCGGGAACATAAGAAAAAGTTTTTATCATATCTTCCGGCGAACGGTAATAAAATAAGTCCGAGCCCATTCTCATCCTGTTGGGATCATTAACGCTTTTCTGAGTATTTATACATAACAAAATATCGTGATAATAAGCATCTTCCTGTTTTAAATAATGGCAGTCGTTTGTGGCAACCAAAGGAATGCCCGTTTCTTTGGAAAGTTCCAAAAGCGGTGCGATTATGGCTTTTTGTTCCGGCAAACCGTTATCCATAATCTCAAGATAATAGTTTTCTTTACCGAAAATATCTCGGTACCACATTGCGGCTTTTTTAGCTTCTTCTTTGTTTCCGCTTGCAAGCAGCGACGGAATTTCCCCTGCAAGACATGCGGAAGAACAGACAAGTCCTTTGGAATATTTTTCAAGCAGCTCTTTATCTACTCTGGGTTTATAATAAAAACCTTCCGTAAATCCGGCACTTACAAGATAAGAGAGGTTTCTGTAACCCTCATTATCTTTTGCAAGAAGTATCAAATGATGATAACCGCCTGTTTCTTTATCCTTATCAAATCTGCTTTTTTTAGCGACATACACTTCACATCCGATAATGGGTTTTATTCCGCTGTCAAGGCAAGCCCAATAAAATTCCATTGCACCGTACATATTGCCGTGGTCGGTAATTGCAAGTGCCGGCATCTGATATTGTTTGCCTATTATATTGAAAAGCTCCAACGGTTTACCTTTCTTCGTCAGTTTGGTTAAACCGTCAAGGAGAGAATATTCTGTATGGTTGTGTAAATGCACAAATTCTGCGGACATAAAGAACTCCGTTTGTTTAGCTGATAAGCTGAGCCGGATGCTTCGCATCCTCAGCTGAAGAGCTAAAAAGTTTATGAAATACTGATTAATTCTTAAATAAGCAAAAATTGAGAACAGATTTTGAGAGTTTGATATAACATTTTGCCAGATTAATCAGTGTTTTCCTTATTATTTTCTATCAGAAAGTATTTTACAAAAATTTTTTAAAATTATAAAGGAAATGCTGATTAATTATGAAAGAGCAAAGCCCGAAGCAGATTTTGCCTATA
>CAJOOL010000246.1 GCA_905236115.1 uncultured Endomicrobiia bacterium | reverse complement strand
GGTTGGAAATCAACAGAATGGTTAAAACGAGAAAAGAAACCGATAAAATCGTTCAGGAAAGCTTGGAAGATGTTTTGCTTTGGGATGATTTAAAAAACAAATTAAAGATGTCGGCAATTCTTTTATCTTTGGAGCAGCAGCAGAGGCTCTGTGTTGCAAGAGTTATCGCCATTAAACCGCAGATAATTCTGCTGGACGAGCCGTGCTCTTCTTTGGATCCGAAATCTACTGCAAACTTGGAAGAATTAATGCAGGAAATGAAACAGAAATATACTATGGTAATAGTTACACACAATATGCAGCAGGCGGCGAGACTTTCCGACGATACCGGCTATATGTATATGGGAAATTTAATAGAATTTGACAGAACGGCAACGATATTTACAAACCCGTCCAAGAAAGAAACTGATGATTATGTGTCAGGAAGATTCGGCTAAAATTTTGCTAAGCAAAATTTTGAGGTATGGATGTATAGAAGTATAGAGGTATAGAAAAATAACTTCAAAAATTATTGTATTTTTTAGTTTCCATACATCCATACATCTATACATCAAAAATCGCTTTGCGATTTTTCAGGGGGTAAAATGCGTCATTTTGATATTGAAATGAACGATTTGAAAAAGAAGCTCGTAGATATGGCGGCACTTGTGCAGGAAATGATAAAATTTTCCGTGGACGAAATAGTCAAAAGAGATTTGAATTTATCAAAAGAAGTTTTTAACAGAGAAAGGGAAACAAATCTTACAGAGATTATTATTGATGATACCTGCTTAAAACTTATCGCTTTAAACCAGCCTGTCGGAACGGATTTAAGATTTATTACCTCCGCAATGAGAATTAACAGTGATTTGGAACGTATGGGCGATGAAGCGGTAAATATCTGTGAAATAGGGGAAGATCTTTTAAAATATCCGGATTTAAAACCGTTAATAGATATTCCTAAAATGGCTAACGCCGTAACCGTTATGGTTAAAGACAGCATTGAAGCATTTAATTTAAGCGATGCGGAGCTTGCAGACACGGTTCTTTCAAAAGACGACGAAGTTGACGACCTTAAAAAAATAATAATAAAAGATTTGCTTGAGTTTATGACCAACACTTCCGACCAAACCACTCTTATCAGAGCAATTGACTTGATGTTTATTGCAAAGAGCCTTGAAAGGCTCGGCGACCATGCTACAAATATTGCGGAAGATGTTATTTTTATGGTTCACGGAAAAGACATCAGACATTTGAAGAGTATTTAAATTTTTGATTTTGTTTAATTTTTTTGGAAGAATTAAGGAAGTGCCGAAATATTCAGCGTTTCCTTAATTTTTTCAATTAGGCGTTTTCTTTTTTGGAATAATTCAGTGCTTCCCGAAGTTTTAAAACTTCTTTTTCCAGCTGTAAAATCTTAATATTTTTTCTGTTCAAAAGAATTTCAATATCTTTTTTACTCATTTTGTTTATGTCAATATTATTTTCGTCGTCTAAACCGCTTGCAGGAAATTCAATAAAATAATCAACAGGAACGTTCAAAACCAAAGACAGCTTTTTTAAAGATTTTGCTGACGGGTTTCTTCCGCCGGTAATCCAGCGACTGATAAGAGGCCTTGCAATGTTCAATTTATCTGCAAGGTCCTGTTGAGTTAATCCTTTTTCAAATATGATTTTTTTCAGTTGTCTGCTGAAAAAACTTTTTTCTTTTATCACTAAATCCTCTTAAAAAATTTAAAACGAAAATAAAATACTTGACTTTTTGGCTCCAATAAGTTAAAATATGTATCCAGAATGAAGCCATAAAAGAAAAGATATAAAATAAAAGCCGAGCGGGCTGATTTGGTATAAACACCGCCAAAACATAGCATTAGCTTGGAAAAAAGATAAAAACTTTTCCCGGTAATTATCTTCTCGGCGATTATACAAAATCGTAAAGCGATTTTGTATAGCTGAGGAGCTCTTTAAACAAGTCTGTCATCCCCGAGTGTCTCTGTCGGGGATCTCGCAGTTGGTCATTGCGAGACTACACGAAGTGCAACGAATCAATCTTGCCGT
>CAJOOL010000245.1 GCA_905236115.1 uncultured Endomicrobiia bacterium | reverse complement strand
GTAAAACCTTTTGCGTTTTTCATTTTTCCTTCTCCTTTTATTTTTTTATTTTCTTTTACTCTTCGCCCTTGGACTCCTATCTAAGGAGTCTTAGAGCGGATTAAGATATGCTTGTTCTTGCAAAAAGGGTTGCTTTTTAGTAAAATCAGATAGTTCAAAAAAGGCAGTAACGAAAAATTTTAAGGAGTGGGAAAAATGAGTTGTGTTTGTTCTGAAGAAGTAAAAAAAATGTGTCCCGTTGCCAAAGGTGCAAAGCATGGTCCGGCACCGATACCGGAAGAGGGCAAATGGGTAAAAGCCAAAGAAATCACCGATATCAGCGGTTTAACACACGGAGTAGGTTGGTGTGCACCGCAACAAGGGGCTTGTAAACTTACACTTAATGTAAAAAACGGAATTATTGAAGAAGCTCTTGTAGAAACTTTAGGCTGTTCCGGTATGACGCATTCCGCCGCTATGGCTGCCGAAATTTTATCGGGAAAAACTTTGCTTGAAGCTTTAAATTCCGATCTTGTCTGCGATGCAAACAACACCGCAATGAGAGAACTTTTCTTACAGATAGTTTACGGAAGAACTCAGACGGCATTTTCCGAAAACGGTCTCCCCGTAGGTGCAGGGCTTGAAGATTTGGGAAAAGGTTTAAGGTCTCAGGTCGGCACGATGTATTCCACAAAAGAAAAAGGTGTAAGATATTTGGAAATGGCCGAGGGATATGTTCTTGAAATCGGTCTTGATAAAAATTCCGAAGTTATCGGCTACAAATATGTTCATCTGGGAAAAATGATGGAAGCCATAAGAAAAGGCGTTGATCCGAAAGAAGCTCTGGAGAAAAATACCGGAACTTACGGAAGATTTGACGAAGCCGTAAAAAAAATCAATCCCAGACACGAATAGACACTAAAGAAAAAAACATAGAGAAAATAATTATAAATTGAGGTATCAATATGGTAACGTTTGAAGGTTACGAAAGAAGAATAGACAAAATAAATGCCTGTATGAAAAAATACGGCATAAAAGATTTGGAAGATGCAAAAGCAATTTGCAATGCAAAAGGCATTGATGTTGAAGCCATAGTTAAAGGCGTTCAGCAGATAGCATTTGAAAATGCCGTTTGGGCATATACCTTAGGTGCGGCAATTGCCATAAAAGAAAATGCAAAAACAGCTTCACAAGCTGCTGAATTAATCGGTATAGGCTTGCAGGCTTTCTGTATTCCGGGTTCGGTTGCAGACCAAAGAGCAGTAGGCTTGGGGCACGGAAACTTAGCCGCAATGCTTTTAAGAGAAGAAACGAAATGTTTCTGTTTCTTGGCAGGACATGAAAGTTTCGCTGCCGCTGAGGGTGCAATCGGTATTGCAAGAACGGCAAATAAAGTAAGAAAAGAACCTTTAAGAGTTATTCTTAACGGTTTGGGAAAAGATGCAGCATACATTATTTCCAGAATTAACGGATTTACTTCCGTAGAAACCGAATATGATTATTCCACCGGGAAATTAAATATCGTTTCGGAAAAAGCTTTTTCCGACGGTGATAAAGCGAAAGTTAAATGCTACGGTGCCGACGATCTTTCCGAGGGTGTAGCAATAATGATACATGAGGGCGTAGACGTATCTATTACCGGAAATTCCACAAATCCTACAAGATTTCAGCACCCTGTTGCAGGAACTTACAAAAAATGGGCAATAGAAAACGGTAAAAAATATTTTTCCGTAGCTTCCGGCGGAGGAACGGGAAGAACTCTTCATCCGGATAATATGGCTGCAGGTCCTGCTTCTTACGGTATGACCGACACTATGGGAAGAATGCACGGAGATGCACAATTTGCAGGTTCTTCTTCCGTTCCTGCACACGTAGAAATGATGGGGCTTATCGGTATGGGAAATAATCCTATGGTAGGTGCTTCGGTTGCCGTGGCGGTAGCTGTAGAACAGGCTGCACAATAATTGTGAAAAATTTGTAAAAAAAAAGTCCTTGACTTTAAAAAAATTTTTAGCTATAATATCGGTGTCCTTAGATAGGAGTCCAAGGGCGAAGAGTAAAAGAAAATAAAAAAATAAAAGGAGAAGGAAAAATGAAAAACGCAAAAGGTTTTAC
>CAJOOL010000244.1 GCA_905236115.1 uncultured Endomicrobiia bacterium | reverse complement strand
GCGGAATATAACCAATACTTTTTTTAATATCGTTATTTATTTTTTTACCGAAAACTTTCACTGTTCCGGTCGTAGGCAAAATTAAATTATTTATAAGTTTCAAAAGAGAAGTTTTGCCCGCACCGTTATGTCCCGTAATACAGACAAAATCCCCGGTATCAATATCTAAATTTATATTTTTCAATATAAAAGTATTGTTTAACGATATAAGATTTTCATTTTCAAACAAAACGGCTTTTTGCATAAAAGTTTTGAACATAAATATTTTAAAGCAGGATTGATTATTCCTGCATTTTATTTAAGATATTTTCAGCGTTGCTTTTTAAAGTATTTATATAAGAATTTGCCAGCGGAAAGTTGCTGATAACAATATGGTTTATTTTAAGTTCTTCGGATAATATTCTGCCGATATCTGTTCCGGACTGAAGATTGTCCGCTATATAACAGATATTTTCCTGTTTTATTTTTCTTGTAAGAGACACCATATCAGCAGCGGAAATATCCGATGAAGTTTCGTATTCGGCGGCGACATCCATACCGAGCCATTTGAAAAAAGGAGAAATCTGTCTGTTGCAGACAATTTTGGTTCCGTTAAACTTTTGAAAATCTTTTAATATTTTTTCCGATACCGACGTTACTTTATTTTTATAATCAACAAAATTTTTTTCGTAAAAATCTTTATTTTTCTCATCCCAGACCGAAAACAAATCCGTAAATTCTTTTGCCGCCGTAAGATTTATTTCCGGCACCATAAAATTTCCCTTAATTTTTATTTCTCTGTAAACTATTCCGAATTTACTTATTTTATATTTTAAATTTTTTACCCAGCTTTGCCTGTAATGATACAAAACCGCATTACTTTGAGAAACTTCTTTTATTGTTTTGGCATCTATGTCAAAAGTTTCTGGACAAAGAGAAGCCGGTATCAATGTTTTCAGTTCAACTTTATTTTTACAAATTTCGGTTATAAGACCGGAAAAATGGGAAGTGGTAACAACTATCTTTAATTTTTTTTCCATTAAAGAAACCGCATAAACATAAACCGTAAAAAATAAAACCGCCAGAAACAAAACCGACGTCTTTAAAACTATTGTTTTTACAACCGCTGTTTTCATTTTTTTTCAAACCTGTATTCTATTTCATCTTCGGCAAGGACTTCAAGCTCGTCTTTTACAATTCTTTCCATATATTCCGGTTTTGTTTCCAAATAATATAACCGTTTTTTAAATTCTTCATTGGTTTTACAGGCGTTATAAAAATCGGCTTTAAGTTCGTGCAGTCTGACCTGCCCGGAAAAAAGTTTTCTTGCTGCAGGATTAAGCAGTATGTACAAAAATACTGCAAGGTAAATTATGTACTTCAATACAATATAAAAAATTTTTTTCATATAAATTTTCACTATTTGTAAAGTTTTTTTAATATTTTTATTTCCTGTGCGTATCCGTCAATCTCGTTGGGCGTTTCCAAAAAGAAAGGCAAATCTTTAAGTTTCGGATGGTTGATTATCCTGCAGACAGCTTCAAGACCGAGAAACCCTTCGCCGATTTTTTCGTGTCTGTCCTTATGAGACGAAAACGGATTTTTGGTATCGTTTAAATGTACCGCTTTAAGTTTGTCAAGCCCGACAATACCGTCAAAAAGTTTTATGACGCCGTCCAAATCATTGACTATATCGTAACCGCCGTCATAAATATGACAAGTATCCAAACATACACCGATTTTATCTTTAAGCTCCACCAAATCAATAATTTTTTTCAACTCTTCAAATTTCCCGCCCACTTCGCTGCCTTTGCCCGACATAGTCTCAAGTAAAACCGTAGTGGTCTGTTCTTTTTTCAGAACTTCGTTTAACGTTTCGGCAATTATTTTTATTCCCGTTTCCATACCCTGCCCCACGTGGCTGCCCGGGTGGAAATTATACATATTTTCGGGAATATATTCCATTCTTTTTAAATCGTCAACAAAAAGAGCTTTTGCCGTCTGTCTTACCTGTTTATCGGCAGAGCAGGGATTTAACGTATACGGTGCATGTGCAAGAATTTTATAAAAATTATTTTCTTTAACAATTTTCAGAAATTCTTTTACATCATTTTCATCAATTTTTTTAGCTTTAAAACCTCTGGGATTTCTGGTAAAGAATTGAAAAGTATTTGCCCCTATTTCTATTGCCTGTTTTGCCATAGGAATAAATCCTTCGGCAGCAGATAAATGACATCCTATCTTAAACATTTTTTCTCCCGACTGTTTTCTTTCAAAACGTACAGCCCTTTTTCCCCGGTTTTTATCAGTTTGCCTTTTCACCAATTTTTATCATCTCTTGTGCATGCTTTAGAGCAAACTCCGTAACTCTTTCGCCGGAAATTATTTTGGCTATTTCTTCTATTCTTTCTTTATCATTTAAAATTTTTGCACCGGTTACGTTTCTTCCGTTTTCGGATTGTTTATAAATTTTTATATGGTTATCTGCACTTGCAGCAATTTGTGCCAAATGCGATATTGAAATTATCTGTCTTTTCACGGACAATTTTTTTAACTTTTTCCCTATTTTATCTCCGGTCCTGCCGCTGGTTCCGGTATCTATTTCGTCAAAAATTATCGTATCCACGTTATAATGCTCGGAAATTGCCGCAGATAAAGCCAGCATAACACGGGAAATTTCACCGCCGGATGCAACAAGCGACAAAGGATAAATTTTTTCTCCTCTGTTGGCACTGAACATAAATTGTATTTTATCAAAACCGTACGAAGTTATTTCACCTTTTTCAAAAGATATTTCAAATTGAGCATTCTTCAAATTCAAATCTTCAAGCTCCGAGGTAACTTTAGCGGAAATAATTTCGGCAAATTTTTTTCTTTTTTCGGAAATTTTTCCGCATAAATCAGTCACTTCTTTCAATACTTTATCAATCTGTTTTTGAATACATTCAATATTATATTCATAATTTTCCAAAGTTTTTAATTTCGTTTCAAGCTCGTTTAAATAATTAAGAATATCCTGTATAGTTGCACCGTATTTTGATTTTAATTTTTTTATAATCTGCTGACGGTTCAGCATATTATCAAGAGCTTCCGGAGCAACGTCTATACCGTTTGACAAATTTTCAATTTCAGCATAAACATCTTCAGCAGCAGAAAGAGAAACACTTAAATTTTTGAAAATATTTTCAACATTTATTCCGTATTTTTCCAGCTGTTCAATCTGCTTATTTATTAATGATAACTCGTCAAGAACAGAATTTTCTTTTTTTGAAATCAGCAGTATTATTTCCGATGTTACATTTTTTATCTTCTCGGCATTTTTCAGCTTCGGCAGTTCCTGTTCTATATTTTTTTCTTCTTCGGTACTTAAACCGGCTTCGGTTATTTCCTTTATCTGATACTTATACAAATCCGTCAGACGTTCTCTGTCGGCATCGGCTTTTTCAATTTCTTCTTTTTGTTTTCTTAATTTTTCAAGTTCGGTAAATTTTTGAAATAAATCTTCCAAAAGATTTTTATTATCGGCAATTTCATCAATAATATGTCTTTGATAATTACGTTCAAAAAGCATATTGCTTTTATGCTGGGCATAAAAATCCACCAGATATTTACCTATATTTGTCAATGTGTTTACGGTTACGGGAATATCATTTATATACGCTTTGCTTTTACCGGAAATATCTATCTGACGTCTGACGATAATTTCCGAACCGACTTCAACGGATAAATCCGAAAGAATATTTTTAACATTTTTATTTTTGGAAATATCAAACTCTCCGACAATGGTACAACTGTTGGTCCCCATTCTTATGATGCCGGTGCTTGCCCTTGCCCCGAGAAGCAAATCTATGGAGTCCATAATAATGGATTTACCTGCACCCGTTTCACCGGTAATAACGGTAAGACCTTTATTAAAATTTATATTGACATTTTCAATCAAAGCATAATTTTTTATTGTTAAATTCGTTATCACTTAAACACCCCATTTCAATTTTGTTTTAAGCGTATCAAAATAAGAATAATTTTTATCTCTTATAAGTTTGGCCTTTTTTAAAGACATCTTTATTTTAACTTTCTTATTTTTATCCAGTATATAACTTTCCTGTCCGTCAACGGAAACGATTAAATCGGACTTTCTGCTTCCATCGGTGGAAGAAAATTCCAAAATATTATCACTTTCCAATATCATAGGCCTGTGGGTAAGCGTGTGCGGCGATATGGGCGAAATAATAAACAGTGACAAGGTAGGATATATTATCGGTCCGGATAGTGCAAGAGAATATGCCGTAGAGCCTGTCGGCGTAGATATTACAACTCCGTCGCCTTTATAGCCTGATAAAAATTTTTTGTTTATAAAAGCATCTATGGAAGTAAGTCTTCCGTTATACACCGAACGTATCACGCAGTCATTCAATGCCGTGGTTTTTATTATGCCTTTTTTGGTCGGTATTTCTATATCAAGCATCATCCTTTCTTCATATTTTATGCCTTTATTTAAAACATCTTCCAAAGAAGCGAAAACTTCTTTGGTATCGGTATCGGTCAAAAAACCGAGTGTTCCCAAATTTACACCCATTATGGGAACGGAGTATTTGGCAACAAGTCTGCTGATACGCAGTATGGTTCCGTCGCCGCCAAGAGATATGATAAAATCCACATTGGGATTTTTGTTAAGTTTATAGGGAATATTTTTAACTTTGATATTTTTATTTTTCAGCCATTTTGAAATTTCGCTGCAATAATCTTTGGCATTTTCTTTCAAATGATTATATGATATTCCGACGGTATACGGCATTTTTTATCCTTTTTTTAAAAGTCCTTGACTATTTCAAAATAATGTGCTAGAATTTTGTCAGACGGAAACATTTCACTCAGGTGATTGCTGATGCTTGTTACGGTTCCGTCGTTCGTTTTTTCTATATAAATTCTTGATACAAAACTTGAATGCAAAGTTTGTGTACCTTTTGTTCCTTTTTTCTTATTCTTTCCAACTTTTTCTTCTTCAACCGTAAACCTTATAATATATTTATCAAATTCTTTAGTTTCTTTATTTATTATTCTAAATTTACTCAGTGTGTTATGCCAAAACTGTATATTTATATGTTTTTTGTGAATTCTGTCTTTGAATTCTTTTTCTGTTTGACTTTCTATCTCTTCCATTTTTTTATTTTTTAGTCAGTTATGAAATATTTTTAAAACCGTATTTTAGCATTTTTGGAATAAAAACTGAAGAAGAAGAAAGTGCCTGAGGAAGGGTTGAAAAGTTGAGAGACGAACGAAAATATTTTTCCGTCCGCCTCGTTTTTAGGTCAACGCTATGTATTGACCCGAATAT
>CAJOOL010000243.1 GCA_905236115.1 uncultured Endomicrobiia bacterium | reverse complement strand
CTTTAAATATACAGGGGAACATTTTCCTAACATAGATTTGGCAATACTTGAAAACGGACAATATAATCAAGATTGGAACCAAATACATACAATGCCCGAAGAACTGGGCATAGCAATGCAGGAACTTAATGCCAAACAATATATTACCGTTCATCATTCAAAATATACTTTATCAAAACACAGTTGGGATGATCCGTTAAAAGCCGAACAACAAGCCGCAAAAGATTCAAATAAAAATTTGTTGGTATTAACCATCGGCAAACCGCAGGAAATCTAAAACGTCAATTTATAATTTATAATTAACGACAGAAAGGCGGATTGACAGCAGAATAGAAGACTAGATGTATACAGGTATGGAAATGACAACGACAACTAAAAAGTAAGGATAAGAAATATGTTTTCACAAACACCACAAAAAGAATTAAATAATATATCGGAAGACAATAAAAACTTAAAAGAATATTTAACCGATTATTTTTGTGAAGGAATAAAAACAGAAAATAAAAAAAATATCGGTGTTGAAATAGAACACTTTATTTTAAGGAAAGATACCGGAAAAGCTGTTTCTTTTTCCGAAGAAAAAGGTGTTTTATATATTCTAAAACAACATATTTTATGTTATCCTAATGCAAAACCTATAACAGAAGGAAATATCTTATTCGGTTTTAAAACAAAAGATTTTTCTATAACATTGGAACCTGCCGGACAATATGAAGTCAGTATCGTTCAACAGGAACAAATTGAAGATATTTACAGAATATATAAAGATTTTTGTAATGTTTTAACCCCGATTCTTGATAATTTGGGATATTTTCTTTGTCGTGCAGGAAAACAACCCGTAAGTAAAACCACGGATTTAGAATTAATACCTAAAAAGAGATATTATTTTATGAGCCGATATTTCAAAACAACCGGCACAAAAGGACTTGATATGATGCTTGCAACAGCATCTACACAACTTTCCGTTGATTATTTTTCACAGGAAGATTTTAGAAAAAAAATACAGGCAGCATATCTGTTAACACCGGTATTTCAACTTATTTCCGAAACTATATCCGATATGGATAAAAATATAAATTCATATCATCTTATAAGAGAAGATATTTGGCGAAATACGGATAATGCAAGATGCGGAACCGTTCCGAATGTATTTGCCAAAAATTATAATTTTGAAATGTATGCCGAATATTTATGTTCCGTACCTTTAATTTTAAAACAAAAAGGGCATATTGCCGTATCTACCGAAAATTTAACCATAGAACAAGTTTATTCCAATGAAAAAACAGACAGACAAGATATAGAACATATAATATCAATGGTTTTTCCTAATGTAAGGTTAAAACAATATTTGGAAATTAGAGGCGCAGACTCAATGCCGGAAAAACAAATGTTTGCATATATAGCATTTGTTAAAGGCTTAGTATATTCACAAAAAATGTTGGACTTTTGCCAAAAATTTATAACAAGGCATAATATATCCGAGCAAGATATCATAAAAACACAAGATAGTCTTATGAAATATGGATATGACGGTAAAATATATGGCAAAAATGCAATAAATGTTATAAGAAAATTACTTTATTTTGCGAAAAAAGAACTTCCTAAAAACGAACAAAAATACCTTGAACCTTTTTTTTATTTAACATCAAAATCTTATCGTATTGAAGAAGAATATAAGAATATTATAAACAACAATATTGAACAAAATCGTAGAAGTATGATTGTTTTAAAACAAAAATTGGAACAATCCGCACTTTTTTTTAGAAATCGTCTTACTTCAAAAACTCTTTCAATTCCTAAAATATACACGAAGGAAATCGTTACAAAATTTAATGATATAGTTGAAACGATGTATGGAATTTGTATTAAAGTAATAAAAGAATATATTAATAATGCCGATTACAGAAAATTGTTTCCTTTTTCAAAAGAGTTGGAAGAACTTATTTTGGTTCCGAACGGATATAACAGTTTGCTTCCGATTGCAAGGTTTGATATTTTTTATCATGAAGATACAAATAATTTTTATTTTTGTGAAATAAATACCGATGGGACAAGCGGCATGAACGAAAACAAAATTTTAGCTGAAATGTTTGCAAACAATTTTGCACATAAAGAAATTATAAGAAAATATAAATTTAATCAATTTGAAATGTTTGACAGTTGGGTGAAGACATTTTTATCTTTGTATGCTACATACAAAAATAAAACAGCTAATCCGAATATTGCAATTATAGATTTTCTCGATAAAGCAACAATAAGAGAATTTGAAGAGTTTGCAAAACATTTTCAAAAATTCGGTTTAAATTGCAAAATATGTGATATAAGAGAACTGAAATTTGAAAACGAAAAATTATTTTCAAAAAACGGTTATAAAATAGATGCTATATACAGGCGGGCTGTTACAAGCGATATACTAAACAATATTGCAGATATAAAACCTTTTATTGATGCAGTTAAAAAACAAGCCGTATTTGTTGCCGGTTCTTTTTGCACACAAATAATACACAACAAATATTTTTTTAATGTTCTTTTTAATGAAAGAACAAAATATTTCCTTTCCGATCAAGAAAATCTTTTTGTTCAACGACATATTCCTTATACCGTTTTGTTTTCAAAAGAGTTTATAAGTTTGGAAACTGTTATAAAAAACAAAAACGAATATATTTTAAAACCTATAGATTCTTATGCTTCAAACGGAGTATTTGCAGGTGTTGAGTTTGATTCTGTAACTTGGCGACAAAAAGCAACAGAATTATACGATAAGAATTACATTTGTCAAAAATATTGTCCTCAATATCAAACGGAAAATATTGATTTTGCTTTTGGAGACGGTTTGTGGCATAAATATATAAATATGACAGGCTTATATGTTTATAACGGAACATTATCCGGAATATATTCTCGCCTTGCACAAGGTAACGGAATTATCGCTTCCTACCGTAACGAAAGAACGGTGCCATCTTTTGTTTTGAAATAATAATATATTTTTTTTGTAAATATAAAATAAATTTATGTTTTCCTTTTTATTCGCAAATATAATATAATAAAAAATTAGTAAACATATCAGCAAAAGTTTTAAAAATAAATATGATTGTAAAAAGTTGGAGTAATAAATATGAGTAAAAAAATTGTTGCCGTAAATGCGGGACCAAGAAAAGGTTGGAATACGGACACATTGATTAACGAAGCAGTAAAAGGTGCACAATCCGCAGGAGCTACTGTGGAAAAATATGATTTATTCAGGATTGAAAAATATACCGGCTGTATTTCCTGTTTCGGTTGTAAAAGAGAAAAAAATAAAGGGCACTGTATTTGCCGAGACGGGTTAACTCCTGTTCTTAATGCAATTAGAGAATCAGACGGGCTTATTATAGGTTCACCGAACTATCTTAGCGAAATGACGGCATCTTTTCGTGCATTATATGAACGACTCATATTTCAAAATTTAACTTACAATGCAGAAAATCCATGTTGTAACAGTCACAAAATTCCTGTTTTGCTTATTATGACAAGTAATGCACCAGATACGGCATACAGAGGGTTGGTTGATAATTATCGCCAAGTATTTAACGGCTTTGTAGGCCCTACCGAAGTTTTTGTAAGCGGAGATACTCTTCAACTTAAAGATTATAGTAAAACAGATTGGGCATGGTCATACTTTGATGCAGAATCAAAACAGGAAAGGCATAACACGATATTCCCTTTAGAATGCAAAAAAGTTTTTGATATGGGCTGTTTAATGGTAACAAAATAAATAATATTTAGATGCAAATATTTTAAAACTATGAAAAAATTTATAGTTGTATCAACTATTTTATGTTTGGCAGTATTAGGTCTATGTTTTGCAAATAATAAAAATATCAAAGAAAAAGGAGAACCGCAAATGGCAAACTTTTATGATTTTTCCGTTATAAGTGCAAAAGGTGAAGAAATTAAGATGGCAGATTTTAAAGGTAAAGTTGTTTTGATAGTAAATACGGCAACAGGTTGCGGTTTTACGCCTCAATATGCACCGATAGAACAAATGTATAAAGATTATCATTCAAAAGGACTTGAATTTCTTGATATTCCATGTAACCAGTTCGGAGCTCAAGCTCCCGGAACAGATGACGAAATTCACGAGTTCTGCACATTACATTACAACACAACATTTCCTCAAATGAAAAAGTCAGATGTTAACGGAGATAATCAGTTGCCGTTATATAAGTATCTTAAAGAACAACAAGGTTTTAAAGGTTTCGGTGAAGGTAAAATGGCAGGATTTATGAAACAGCACCTTTCAAAAATAGACCCTGACTATGAAAAAAACAGTGACATAAAATGGAACTTTACAAAGTTTGTTGTAGATAAAAACGGAAAAGTAGTTGCAAGATTTGAACCTACGGCAGATATGACTGTTGTAGAAAATTGCATTAAAGAATTATTGAAATAAACTTTTTAAAGAAATTATGAACAACAATGTAATATATAAAATTTATAAAACAAAAGTTATTGAAGAACCGAATACTTTGGCTTTGTTTGATATCAACAGAAAACTTACAAGATGCGAACTCGACAAACTTTCCGATACAATAGCAATGCAGCTGCCGAAAAACACAAAAAGAGTCGGTATTATTATGGAACATTCGGTAGAAATGATAGCTGCGATTTTTGCAATATTAAAAATAGGAGCTGCTTATGTTCCTGTAGAACCGTTTTTTCCTAAAGAAAGAATAAAATTTATGATGAAAGAATCGGAAATAGATTTTATAATTACAAACTCCAAATATGTCGATATAGTAACGGATGTTAAAGGCCTAAAAATAGATACAGGGTATTCGATAAATTTTGAAAGTTGCGATATGTTTAATAAAAATATTCGGGAAAATGATCTTGCTTATATTCTTTATACATCCGGTACAACGGG
>CAJOOL010000242.1 GCA_905236115.1 uncultured Endomicrobiia bacterium | reverse complement strand
GGCATATTTTATTTCCATAACACAAAAAGATTTTTTAATACAGCAAATAAACGATAACAGATCCAAAGTGGTAAGAAGTTTCGTTTCCATGTGTAATGAGGCCATAAAAATTGAAAACGAAAGTCAAATAGCAGGCGTTATAAATTTGCTTTTATCTACTTATAGGCCTGCCGTTGTTTATGCAGGATATATCAACGCAGACAATAATATCATTTATGAATCCAGAGACCATAATGTAAATATAGATTCCGAATACAGGAAAAGAATCAAAAGCTTTTCCAAAGAAACTTCTGAAAATTATATTTCTTACGGCGGCGAACAGATTCATGAGTTTTCCACTCCTTTTTATGTAAACGGCGGACAGTATGCGGGAACTTTTATTATGGGTTTTTCGCAGGATGTAATGAACAGGGATATAAAAAATGTTGTTTCGGATATGAGTTATGAAATAAAAAAAGTCAGTTTGGTATTGATGGTTTTCTTTATAGTTTTTGCATATTTTTTCAGTTACTTTTCGTTCGTAAAACCTTTGATTTTATTGATTAATGCTTCCGAGCAGATAATCAGAGGCAATCTTAACGTAGAGATAAATATTGCTCAAAACGACGAAATAGGAAATCTTGCCAGAACTTTTAATAAAATGGCAAAACAGGTCAACGAACTTGACTCAATGAAAGACAGTTTTGTATCAAGTGTTTCTCATGAGTTAAGGTCGCCGCTTTCCGCCATAGACGGGTATTGTGATTTATTGATAACCTGTGCGGAAAGCAATTATGAAGGTTCCAAAGAACAGATAATGAAAGGCCTGCAGATTATGAAGCAGGCGACGGTTCGTCTGACGAACTTCATAAATAACATTTTGGATTTGGCTAAAATGAAAGCCAACAAACTTGAAATAAAGAAAGTACAGGCAAGCATAAGTCCTATAATAACCGAAATTGTAACTTTGTATCAGCCTATGGTTGAACAGCAGAAGAAAAAGATTTTTTATGAAATTGAAGATAATATTCCCGAACTTGAAATAGATGTTGAAAGAATAAAACAGATAATAACCAATCTTGTCAGCAATGCTGTAAAGTTTACAAAAGAAAACGGAAATATTGCGATAAAGGCTTTCCGCAATTCCAAAGGTTACGGCAGTGATTACATTGAAGTTTGGGTTCAGGACGACGGTGTGGGCGTTCCCAAACAGCAGGTTGATTTGATTTTTGAAAAGTTCTATCAGGTGCAGGAAGGGGAATTTAAAAGACCTAAGGGCACCGGTTTGGGGCTGACGATAGTTTTTGAAATAATAAAGATTCATAAAGGTTACATTTGGGCGGAAAGCGATTTGGGAAAAGGAACGACGTTTAAGTTCGTTCTGCCGAAATAGTTTCAGTTTTTTTCAACGGAGAATTTTATGGCTTTTAAAATTTTGGTTGTCGATGACGAAATGCTTTTAAGAGAAATGCTCAGCGATATTTTTAAGATGGCCGGGTATAATGTCGTTACGGCTGAAAACGGTAAAGAGGGTTTGGAAAAAATAGAGTCCGAACGTCCTGATTTTGTTGTGCTTGACGGTTCTATGCCTGTTATGGACGGTTTTGAAGTTTTAAAGAAAATTAGAGAAAATCCGAAGTTAATCAATCTTCCCGTTATGATGTTTACGGCATTGTCGGGCGAAGCAGAACAGATAAAAGGGTTAAGTCTCGGTGCTGATGATTATATTACAAAACCTTTCAAAACTCCCGTCCTTTTGATGAAAATCAAAAATATTTTGGATAGAAAGAAAAAAAGTCTTGATGTTAATCCTTTAACGGCTCTTCCGGGAAATGTTTCTATCAGGGAAAATGTAGAAAAGAGAGTTTCCGAAAAGAAAAGTTTTTCGCTTCTTTATATAGATTTGTCGAATTTTAAAAGTTTTAACGATAAATACGGTTTTGATACGGGCGATGACGTTATAAAATTTACTGCGGATGCTTTGCAAAATACCATAAAAAAATACGGTGTCGAGTCCGATTTTGTCGGTCATGTCGGCGGCGACGATTTTGTGGTTATAACTGAAACGGACAACAGTATACTTCTTGCCGACAGATTTATAAAAGAATTTGACGGCGGTATAACAAAATTTTATAACGAAGAAGATTTGAAAAACGGTTTTATCATATCCAAAGACAGAAACGGTGATACGCAGCAGTTTCCCATAATGGCGGTATCAATAAGTATTATAACAACAACAATGTCCGATATAGAAGATTTCGCCGAAATATCCAAAAGAGCGGCGGAACTTAAAAAAGTTGCCAAAAAGAACCCTAAAAGTTCTTATGTTTTTGAAAAAAGAAAATTTTTCAGAGAAGGAACTTCGGAAACGGCTTAATATTTTAAGTTTGTAAAATATTGCTTTTTAATTCAATATGAGGGTAATTGGGAGGTATTAATATGATAGAGAATAAGGTAGTTATCGTAGACGACGAAGAGTACATAAGAGAATTGGTCTCAAGCCTTTTGGAGACGGAAAATTTTAAAGTAATAAAATGTGCCGATACGGATGAGGGTTATGATAGAATAGTTAAGTCCAAGCCGGATTTGATTATTCTGGACGTCAAAATGCCCAGTATCGGCGGAATAGAGTTGTGCAGGCTTTTAAGAGAAAATGCGGAGACAAAAAACATTCCCATCATTATGTTGACGGTAGAGGCTTCGGAAACTGATAAAGTTATCGGTTTGGGAATAGGTGCGGATGATTACATTACCAAACCTTTCAGCAATAAAGAATTTGTGGCAAGAATAAAAGCATTGTTGAGACGTTCCGTAAGAAGAACCGATTCTGATGTCTTGGAGTTGGATGGGCTGATAATGAATATTAGTTCCGGGACAATAACGGTAGACTGCAAGGATATAAAATTAAGACCGAAAGAATTTGATTTGCTGCATATGTTTCTTTTAAAACCAAATGTTGTTTTAACCAGAGAATATATTTTGGAAAATGTTTTTGACTATAATATTTCGGTAACTACCAGAACCATAGATACGCATATAAAGAATTTAAGACAGGCTTTAGGACCTTGGGGAGAAAAGATTGTTACGATTTTCGGCAGAGGTTTTAAGCTGGTCCCGGAAAATAAGAAATAATAACGGCAATTTATAATTTACAATTTACAATTTATAATTGAATGTTGAAAAAAATTTTCAGTATCATATTAATATTAAGCTTAGTATTGGTCTCGTCGTCTCAAGTTTGGGCTACAGGCAAAGTATTTGCTTTAAATCCCGATCCGGCCACATCCGCTATGGGTGATTCCGGTGTGGCATTGACATCAAATTTCATTACCGGAACCACACTTAATCCTGCATCGGTTACGGGTATTTACAGAACCGTCGCCACTCTTGCCGTTTCCAATATTACTGGCAACATTACATACAGTTACGGCGGTATAGGCTTTTTGACGTCTATAGGTGTGTTCGGTGCGTCTTTGCTTTATGTTGATTATGATACGGGTGACTATTACGATAATAACGGTGATGTCGTTAATGATTTCGGTTCTGCTTATGATGTGTCCGCAATGCTTACTTATGCTTTCCCTATGAAAAGATACCTTCCCACGTTTATTGATTACGGCGGTTTTGGAGCCAATTTAAAAATTATCAGAAGTTCCCTTGCCGATTATGTTTCCGAAGCAATTGCATTTGACTTCGGAGGTCTTTTTGCCGTTCCCATGGTTAAAAATTTAAGTTTCGGTTTTGCTTTTAAAAATTACGGAACCGACCAAAAATATGTTAAGGAGAAATTTAATCTTCCTCAAGCTTTTACTTTAGGTTTGGGGTATACGAACGAATTTTTTTATAATTTAAAAATCGCATTGGATTTTACCGATATGAAAGATTATGAGAATTTTACAAGTATCGGTGCGGCAATAAGCCCCGTGTATTTTCTTACGTTTCGTTTCGGTATGAAGCTCGGCGGAGATTCTATTTTGAATAATGCCAGAATGGGTGTGGGCGTCCGGTTTCAGGGGATAAATTTTGATTACGCTTTTATTCCCTCTTCGGATTTAAATGCTACGCACCAGTTTGCTTTAAGTGCGGCGTTCGGTAATTTTTCGGACCAGAAAACGGCTTATGAATATTATCTTAACAATCATTTCAGAGAAGCCGAAGCAAGTTTTTATGCAAAAGATTTTGTTAAAGCACGCCAGCAGTTTGATGATATTTTGGCCGTTTATCCCGACCATGTTCCTTCGCAGGAATACTTGAGAAAAACCGTTGACGAGCTGGCAAAGATAGACGATTACCATATTGAAAAAATTAATAAATATATGACCAAAGCCGATAAAGCTCTTGAAAAAGGCGACGCCGTTAAAGCCAATTCTTATTATGAAAAAGTTCTTGAACTTGACCCCTCAAACAGAACCGCAAAGCTCGGTATTGAAAAATCCGAGCAGCTTACAAAAGATGTTAAAGTAGTTCAGGCAAGAGCCGAAAACAGCGAAAGAATAGAATATCTTTGGTCAAGATATGAAAAATTTTATAAGAAAGGCGATCTTGTTCGTGCAAGGGATTCTTTAAAATATCTTCTTGATATAGATTCCGAAAACGGCCTTGCAAACGAAAAAATTGTTGAGCTGGATAATCAGCTTGCAAAAGTCGCTTCCGATAAAGCCAATGAAATTTACAATAAAGGTATGAAATATTATAATTCCGGCAATTATGAAGAAGCAATGAAACATTTTGAAGCTGTCGTTATTGCCGCACCTCACAGGCTGGACGTGCAGGATTTAATAAATAAAACTCAGAAGAAAATACAGGAAATTGCCGAACTTGAAAGACTCAGTGCTTTGGAAAAAGAGCAGAGCAAAGTTCGCTCTCAGCTGGAAAATACTTATGATACCGGTTTAAGAAATTACGAAAAAGAAAAATATGAATCGGCGGTGGTTTATTTTACCAGAGCCAAAGAACTTGCACAGAAATACGAGTTTGACGAATATGCTAAAAATGCCGAAAATTATATAGAAAAAATCAGCACCAATTTGTCGGAAAAATATTATAAACTCGGTTTTGCCGCATTCAGAAAAAATAGTTTTGAAGAGGCTGCCGTAAACTATAAAAAAGCTCTTGAATACAATCCCGATAATACTTCGGCATCTTTTGAGCTGGAAAGAGTTGCCGATCAGGTTGCACAGAGTTACTACGAAAAAGGTATGACTGCATACAGCAAAAATGATATGAACAAAGCAAGAGAATATTTAAGAAAATCTCTTCTTTACAAACCCGAAAAAACTGAAGCCAAACGTGCTTTGGAAAGAATAAGATGATTCGTATTTTTTTCAGATTTATCACTGCATTTTTTATTTTGCTTTTTGTAGTTTCTTGCGTGTATGCAAAAAATAAAACCATAAAAGTCTATCCTAACCCGTGGATACCGGAATCGGGAAAATCTTTGGGAAACAATAATGACAAAATGAAGCACGGCAGCTATACCGCTGACGGCTGGATAAAATTTAAAGGCGTTACCTCTTCTTACGGTAATTTAAAAATTTACGATATTACGGGAAAATTGATAAAAAATAAAAACTGGACTATAGACGAAGAAAAAAGGCTTCCCGTTCCTCAGACAAGCGATGAACAAAAATACAGAGATTCCATAGTTCACTGGGACGGTAAAGACAACGATTACAATTACGTTGAAAGCGGAGTTTACATTTGGATATTGAAAGAAGCCGGCGGAAAAAAACACGACGGTAAGATAGTAGTTGTAAGGTGAAAGACAAATGATTTCTTTTATACATTCTGCGGCTGTTCACGGCATAGATGCGTATTTGATAGATGTTGAAATAGATATTTCCTGGGGAATGCCGGTATTCTCAATAGTAGGACTTCCCGACACTTCCGTTAAAGAAGCCAAAGACAGAGTTTTTTCCGCTGTAAGAAATTCCGGGTTTGATTTTCCGACCAAAAAAATCACCGTAAATCTTGCCCCTGCCGACATAAAAAAAGAGGGCAGCACTTTTGATTTACCAATAGCTTTGGGTATACTTTCCTGTAATAAAATAATAGAAAAAAGCGAACTTAAAAATATATGTGCCGTAGGAGAACTTTCCTTAGACGGAAAACTTAGACCTGTTAAAGGTATTCTTCCTATAGTATTAAGCTTACATAAATTCGGCATAACGCGGATTATAGTTCCGGAAAAAAATAAAAATGAAGCTGCCGTCGCACGGGATATTGAAGTTTATCCGTTTGCAAATCTCGGCGATGTCATAAAATTTTTAAAGAAAGAAATAACTGCCGAACCTTATAAAAAAGTTCAAACAAATGAAGAAAAAATATCCGAAAATCAGTCTGTGGATTTTTCCGATATAAAAGGCCAGTTCTTTGCAAAAAGAGCTGCCGAAGTAGCCTGTGCCGGCGGACATAATATGATAATGCTTGGTCCTCCGGGCTCGGGTAAAACAATGATTGCCAAAAGAATTCCTACAATACTTCCTCCCATGAATATTGAAGAATCCATAGAAACCACCAAAATTTGGTCTGTTTCGGGGCTTGTTAAAGCAGGCGAAAGTTTAATTTCCGAAAGACCTTTCAGAAGTCCTCATCATACCACATCTTCTGTTGCACTTATCGGCGGTGGTTCTTATCCCAAGCCGGGAGAAGTAAGTTTGGCACATAACGGAGTTTTGTTTCTTGATGAACTGCCGGAATTCAAAAGAGATGTTTTGGAAGTTTTAAGACAGCCTTTGGAAGATAAAATCGTTACCGTTTCAAGGGCAAAGCATACTTTAACTTTTCCCGCATCTTTTATGCTGATAGCTTCAATGAATCCCT
>CAJOOL010000241.1 GCA_905236115.1 uncultured Endomicrobiia bacterium | reverse complement strand
GCAGATATAAAGAAGCCGAAGACAGATATTTTAAAGCCATATCTTTAAACAAATATTCAAAACATTACGTAAATTTGGCGGTTATGTATATCAGAACAGGACGCATTGACGATGCGGAAAAAGCTCTGCTTAATGCTTTGGAATTAAATGATTATAACCCTATGATATATTATAATTTGGCACAGATTTATAAATATAAGGGCGATATTGAAAAAGCCGCGGTAATGAGAGATATTTACATTAAAACTTTTAATGATATGAATAAATTTGAAAAGGCCGGAGATATAAAATTATGAAAAAATTTCTTTCTTATACGCTTTCCACATTTTTCGGTGCGGGGTATTTTCCCAAAATTCCCGGAACGTTCGGTTCTTTGGTAAGTCTTCCCGTTATTTTTTCCGTATGTTATTTTTACGGTTTTTGGTATTTGTTATTAGTGATATTTATAGTTTTTGTAGCAGCGGTTTTTGCGGTGAAAGAGGTATTGAAGTATACCGAACATGATCCGTCAATTGTTGTTATTGACGAGTTTATCGGACAGGCTGTAACGTTTCTTCCCGTTGCGGATTTTCTTACGCGGCAGGCAAACACAATCAATCGTGCAACGGAAAATTTTATTTATGTTACGGACGATAAAACATTTTTAATTATTTATTTTGCAGGTTTTGTGCTTTTTAGAATATTTGATATATTAAAGCCTTATCCTGCAAGTTATGCCGATAAAAAAATGATAAATGCTTATGGAGTAATTTTGGATGATGTGTTTGCGGGTATTTATGCGGCGGTGATTTTAAAATTGATTGTTTTTATTTCTTGGAGCATTTAAATGAAATTTTCAACGGTTTATATGTTCAAAAAAACTTTATCTTCAAAAAAACTTTATCCCGTGTATTTTCTTGCCGGCGAAGAAACTTTTCTCTTGGAAGACTGTCTGAAAAAAATAGAAAAAACTTTAAATACCGATGATTTGAACAAGGAAGTTTTTCAGGCTTCGGAGGCAAAAGGCAGTGATATTTGCAATGCCGTTGAAACTCTTCCTTTTTTAACCGATAAAAGACTTGTTGTTTTAAAACAGTCCAATAAACTTAAAAATGACGATTTTAAAAAAATTACAAGAATTATAGAAAATCCCGTTGATACTTCCTGCTTTGTCATATTGTTTCCGGAAAAAATAAAGAATTCCGCTTCAAAAAGAAAAGATTTGATTTCTTTATGCGAAAGTGCGGAAAAATGTTTCTGTGTTGACTGCAAAAAAATGTATGAAAAAGATGTCAGAAATTTTATACAGGAAGAATTTGCCGCAAGGGGCAAAAGCATAGGCTATGAAGTTATCGGTCAGATAATTAACGATACCGGTCTTGACCTGCAGAACATTGCATGTGAGATAGAAAAAATATCTCTTTATCTTGGCAAAGATAAAACCGAAGTTACTGCGGAAGATTTTGTTAAGATAAGCGGTTTTACGAAAGAAATAAATATTTTTATGCTTACAAATGCGGTAGAAGAGAAAAATTTAAAATATGCTCTTTTTATCATAGAAAAAATGATGCAGGCGGGAGAAAAAGGCATTGCTCTTTTATCTTCAATATCTTCTGCCGTAAGAAAGCTTCTGACGGCTAAAAGTTTAATGGAAGAAAAAGGTTACTCTTCTCAAGATGCGTTGAATTATATAAGAGTTTTTTCGTTTTTTCAGGATAAATATTATGAAAATTTAAGAAGATACAGCCTTGCACATTTGAAAAGATGTATGGCGGAAATTTTAAAAACCGACGTCGCTTTAAAAACGGGAAAAACGGACGAAAAATCCGCCGTGGAAAATCTTGTATTGTTTATATGTAAATGATATAATAAAAAAATCGCTTTGCGATTTTTTTAGCTTACAGCTCAGGGCTGAGGGTTGAGAGTTTAAGAAAAGGGAAAACGAAGTTTTCCCGGCTCAGCTAAAATTTTCGGAGAAAATTTTATGAAAGCATTCATTCTTGCGGCAGGTGCGGGAACGAGGTTGAGACCTTTAACTTACGAGTGCCCGAAACCTATGATTCCGTTATTGAATAAACCCGTAATAGAACATACCATAAATAATTTAAAAAAACATAACATAAATTCCGTTGTTATGAACCTGCATACTTTGCCGAAGATGATAACGGATTATTTCGGCGGCGGGCAAAATTTCGGCATAGATATAAATTATTCTCATGAGGAAGTTCTTCTGGGCACCGCAGGCGGACTAAAAAAATGCAAAAAATATTTTGATAAAGAAACTTTTGTTGTTATGTCGGGCGACGGACTTACCGATGTGGATTTGACATCCGCCGTTGCATTTCATAAAAAGAAAAAATCTTTGGCAACAATGGTGTTAAAAAGCATAGAAACAAAATTTGCTTACGGTATTACCATAACCGACAGGTTCAACAGAATAACAAATTTTATTGAAAAACCGACGTGGGGTTCAATATTTTCCGATACGGTAAATACAGGAATTTATATTTTTGAACCGGAAATTTTTAAATATATTCCCGACGGCTTTTATGATTTTGGGAAAGATTTATGGCCGAAACTTTTGAAATTGAAGAAGCCTGTTTTTGCATACATTATGAACGGTTATTGGACGGATATCGGGAATATTGAAGAATACAAGAAAGGTGCTCAAGACGCTCTTTTCGGAAAATTATCCGTAAAAATAACGGGTAAAAAAATAAAAAATACTGAATGTTTTGCCGATACGAATTGCAAGATAGATAAGACCGTCAAATTTATAGGAAAATCTTTAATTGGTAAAAACTGCATTATAGGAAAGAATGTTGTTATAGATAACGGAACGATTATAGGTGATAACGTTAAAATTCAAGACGATGTTGTTGTAAAAGATTCCATAATTTGGAATAATATATCCGTGGGAAAAAATGCAAGGCTTTATTCCGGAATAATAGGAACAAACGTCCCGGGAAAATTATCGGTGTATAACGGACTCTTATTCAATATAAAATAAAAAATTGCAGTTATTCCGACATTATACATTTTACATTGTACATTAATAAAAATATAAGGAATGTGTTATGAAAAACGAAAATAATCAGCGTGGTTGGTTTTTTACTTCGGAATCCGTAACGGAAGGTCATCCCGACAAAGTATGTGATATTGTTTCCGACAGTATTTTGGATGAAATTTTAAAACAAGATGAAAAGGCCAGAGTAGCGTGCGAAACTTTTGTCTCAAACGGTCTTTTGGTTGTCGGCGGGGAAATTTCCACAACGGCACAAATTAACAAAAGGGAAATTATAAAACAGGCTTTAAAAAATATCGGTTATACCGATGCAAAATACGGCTTTGATTATAAAAACTGTGCAATAATGGACACGATAAATACACAGTCGCCGGATATTGCCCGCGGGGTGGATAACGGCGGAGCCGGAGACCAGGGACTTATGATAGGTTTTGCCTGCAAAGAGACAAAAGAACTTATGCCTCTTCCGATAATGCTGGCACATAAGCTGGCATTGAAACTTTCCGAAGTAAGGAAGAAAAATATTTTGAAATATTTGGGGCCGGACGGAAAAACGCAGGTTACGGTGGAATACAGAAACTGGAAACCTTACAGAGTTGATACTGTTGTTCTTTCCACTCAGCATACGGATGAAGTTTTGGATAAGTCTAAAAAAAATATATCAAAGAAAGCAAAAGATGAAATTTTTAATAAAGTAATAAAACCTGTAGTCGGAAAGTATATTGATAAAGATACGAAAATTTATATCAATCCGACCGGGATTTTTTTAATAGGCGGACCTCAGGCCGATACGGGTCTTACGGGAAGAAAAATTATCGTTGATACTTACGGCGGTTTTGCCGCTCACGGCGGAGGGGCATTTTCGGGAAAAGATTCCACCAAAGTTGACAGAAGTGCCTGCTATATGGCAAGACATATTGCCAAAAATATTGTTGCAAGCGGTGTTGCCGATAAATGCACGGTTCAGCTGGCCTATGCAATAGGCGTTGCCGAGCCTGTTTCCGTAATGATAGATACGCATCATTCCGGTAAAATTCCCGGAAATGTTTTGGAACCGATAGTCAGAAAGATTTTCCCTTTAACGCCTAAAGGAATAATAGATTATCTGGATTTAAGAAAGCCGGTATTTGCAAAAACGGCAGCTTACGGACATTTCGGAAGAAATGATTTTTCATGGGAAAAAACCGATAAGGCTGAAGAAATATCAAGATTGCTGCAGTCGGAAATAAAATGAAACATAATAACATAAATATTTACGTTTTTTCCGGAACGGGAAATACTCTTGTTGCGGCCAAAAAACTTGCCGAAGTTTTTGATAAAAATTCTTATAACGCCAAAGTTTACAGAATGGAAGCCGTCCGTGCTGAAGAAGTGAATTTAAAATCCACAATAGGCATCGGATGGACTATAGCTTTCTGGAACACATATCCGTTTGTCCGTCAGTGGCTTTCCGCTCTGCCCGACGGTA
This sequence comes from uncultured Endomicrobiia bacterium, assembly GCA_905236115.1. Lineage (GTDB taxonomy): Bacteria > Elusimicrobiota > Endomicrobiia > Endomicrobiales > Endomicrobiaceae > Ruminimicrobiellum. The sequence goes on along the minus strand of CAJOOL010000241.1, from coordinate 2,835 downwards.
ACGGTGCTGAAGTTTTTTTATTTTCCACAATGGGCGACAGTTCCTGCGGAATGATACATCATATTGCACAGATGCTGGAAAAGAAAAATTATAAAATAATCGGTGCGGAAAGTTTTTTGATGCCGAACAATTTTCTTTTGGTCTGCGATGATAAAGCCAATAAGAAAAAAACGGATAATACTCTTTTAAAAATAGAAAAGTATGCCGGTAATATTATGACTGAAAAAGAGTATAAAAGCGGAGCAAATTTTTTTACAAAAGCCGCATTTAAAGTTACTAACTTTATAGTTTTAAAAATGTGGTATACAAAACTTTTGCAAAAAATAATGAAGTTTAAAACAAACAAAGAAAAATGTATCAAATGCGGAATTTGCGAAAAGCTGTGTCCTGTAGAAAATATAAATTTTTCCGATGAAAAATTTCCTGTTTTTAAAGATAAATGTTTGTTCTGTTTAAGATGTGTAACTTATTGTCCGCAGAAAGCTCTGAGCAGTAAAATTCTTTTAAAGATTTACGGCGGAGCATTAAGTTTAGAGGAAATGTTATGGAAAAAACAATAATAGAAATTTTAGGTTATATATCCGCAACGCTTACAACAATAGCTTTTCTTCCTCAGATAATAAAAACCGTAAAAACAAAATCCGCAAAAGATGTATCAATGGGAATGTTTGTACTTTTTACGTGCGGAGTTTTTTTGTGGATAGTTTACGGTTTTTTAACTATGGCGATGCCGGTATTGATTGCAAATGCGGTAATATTCTGTCTGGCACTTGCACAAATAATTTTAAAAATAAAATACGATAAAAAAGATAATAATATAAAATATTAAAAACATAATATGTTAAAAATTATAGGCGGCATTCACAGAGGCCGACAGCTTAAAACTCTTCCCAAGGATGATTTTTCCATCAGACCGATGCTGGGTATGATGAAGAAATCCGTTTTTGATATTATTACGCCTATACTTTCAGACAGTCTGTTTTTGGATTTGTATGCCGGTGTTGGTTCTGTAGGTATTGAGGCTTTATCAAGAGGTGCAAAGAAAGTTGTCTTTGCCGAAATAAGCGATAAATCCATAGCTTTAGTAAAATATAATTTAAAAATGCTCGGGCTGGAAGATAAGGCCGACATAATAAAATGCGATGTGATAAAAGGTTTTGCGAAATTTCAAAATAAATATGATATAATCTTTTTGGGACCGCCTTATAAAGACGGCGATAAAAAAGCCCTCGCACTTACTTACCCTACATTAAAAAATATAGTTTTATTTTCAATGCTTAAAGAAAACGGGATTGTAATTTCCCAAAGACATAAAAACGAGCCTGTCGGCGATGTTGCCGGATTGGAAAACTACAGAACGGAAAAATACGGCGATACTACGGTGGCTTTCTACAGGATGCAGTAATGAGAGACAATTCTTTTAAAATCAGCTATTCAAGAATGAACGCATATTTGTTCTGTCCGTTAAAATATAAGGCAGTATATTTGGATAATTTATATGTTCCTTTAAACGGCGATATGGCATTCGGCAATTCCGTTCATAAAACGCTTGACTGTTTTTATAAGAACGGCGTTTACACTTATGAAGCTCTTTTGGACAGTTTAAATGTTTCATGGGAAAGCGGCGGGGATTTGAATGCACAGGAAGTTTATGTATATTACATCAAAGCCGTAAAAATTCTTAAAGATTTTTGGGAAACATTCGGTAAATATCCTCCCAAAAGAATTTCAACCGAACATCATTTTGAATCAAAAATAGGAATTTATCCTTTTATAGGAATAATAGACAGAATTGACGAAAATGAAGACGGAACAAGAGAGCTGGTAGACTATAAAACGCATAAAGTTATCTGGACGCAGGAAAAAATAGATAATGATTTGCAGTTAAGTTTGTATTGTTATGCCTGTAAAATTGCGTTGGGCTTTATACCTGATAAAATTGCTATATATTTTCTGTCTCACAATAAAAAAATATATACGACCAGAAATGAAGAACAGATACAAAAGGCACTTGATTTGACATTGACGGTGGCGGAAAAAATAAATGCCGGCGAATTTACCCCGAAGACGGAAAACTGCCATTTATGCGATTTTAAAAATAAGTGCAGGTTCAGCAGCGTCAGGAAGAGTTGAAAAGTTGAATAGTTGAATAGTTTTGAGGCGAACGGAAAATTCCGCCCGCCTCGTTGTTAGGACTGTGCTATGTTCAGTCCTGTTTTTTATTTATTTTTTTGCAGTAGATTTTTAAGAAAAAATATTTTATCATTGATTGTTTATTGTAGCTAAAATGTTATACTAAGCGATATGTTACACCGCTTGTTGTAGTAAACTCTAAATATAATATATGTTTTCCTTCAGTATCTCTTTCAAAAAAAACATTAGTTCTAAAATATATTTTTGGATCTTCGTTACTCCCTGAACCTGAATGGAACCAAGTAGAATATTTGTTACTTCTGGCATCTACACCTAAAACATGATCATAGCTTGTATATCCGTTACTGTTTTCATGTCTTAAAAAATTTCCGTATTCGGCATAATAGGCTTTTTGTGCGGAAAGTATTGTCCCTGCAAGTGCATAAGCTTCTGTTAATTTTGCTTTATCAGTATAATTTCTATAAATAGGTACGGATACTACTGATAAGATAATCACAATTGCAATAACGATAACCATCTCAACGAGGGTGAAACCACACCGTCTGTCATGCCCGAGTGTCTCTGTCGGGCATCTCATCGTTTTGCCGTTTCCACACTTCAATTCTTCAATACATCTATACATCCGTTTTAGTTTCTTCATAATTTTTCTCCTTTTTATTTTATTTTTTTATATTATCCGAG
>CAJOOL010000240.1 GCA_905236115.1 uncultured Endomicrobiia bacterium | reverse complement strand
CCGAAGCAGATTTTGCCTATAAAGAGGCGGTTGAACCGCTTCAAGCGGAACTTCGCAGGGATACCGGGCAATTTATCGCGAGAAGTTTCAACGAATTTAGAGGCAAAAAGCCTTGTGGTTTCCGTTCATAATTAATCAGTGTTTCCTTTAGTAAAGCTCCGCACTTGCTCTTTGCGTTCAGAATTAATCCGCATTTCTTTTACTTTTTGCTCATTGCTCATTCATAATTTGGTGTTTCCTTAAATTCTTAAAAAATTTTTTTGCTATTGACATTATAAATTTTTTTTAATATAATATACGCATATTCAGCAGTAAAAAATGGAGTTCACGGGCAGTTAGCTCAGCTAGGGAGAGCATCTCCCTTACAAGGAGGAGGTCGCAGGTTCAATCCCTGCACTGCCCACTCTCCCCAACCCTCCAAAAAACAACAATCTAAAAATCAAAGAAATCAAAATTACAAACAGAGGTGTTCTATGATTAGAAAAGTATGTTTATCGGTTTTGTTGTTGTCAATAATTACAAGTTTCGGTTTAACCGTTTATGCTTCCCCGAAAAGCGTTTCTTCCAAAAATATAGAAAACAAAGAACAGGAACAAAATACTTCTTATTTTAAAATCAACAATCCCGGCACGGACAACTTAATAGATTATACGAAATACGGAACGTTTCAAAATATCGGAACAAGCAAATACAGATACGTTTGCCAGGGCGATAATTTCAGAGCGTTGAAAAAGGCTTCCGGCGAGGGGATTTATCCCAATGTTGACGATGTTTTTAAAAGCCCGAGATATAAAGAACTGTTGAAAGCAGGAAAACTTGAGGGCGACAAATGGAACTTTGTAAATTCTGTGGATTTTGAGGCCAACTATTATAAGTGGGCAACCGCACAGGAAGACCCCGGAGTAAGACAGTATTACATTGCTCTTGCTCTTGAAAATGCAGGAAACTACGAAAGAGCCGTAAAAGCATATTATGCTTTGGTGGTATTTTTCCCCAGGGCTGTCGGTATAACTTTTTGGGGAACACCTTGGTATGTGGCACCCGTGGCAATAGAAAAAATAAAATATTTAACCAGAGAACATAAAGAGCTCGGTTTAAAACTTGTTGATGCAGACGTTGATGTTGTCGGAAAATACGGCGAGAAAAAAGCAAGCGAATTTGTAGTTAATCCGGGCAAACTTGTTACCGCCAAACCGAAAGACTGGGTTACCAAACCCGTAAATTTAAAGAAAGTCGGCATAAAGAAAACGGTAGGTAAAGGAAATGTTAAACTTGTAGAATATAACAACAAACATTATCAGCTTTTTGTCAATGATAAACCTTTCATTGTCAGAGGAATCTGTTATTCGCCTAACCCTGTCGGCACTTCCCCGGATAACGGAACGCTGAACGCTTCCAGAGACTGGATGTTTGCCGATTATAACGAGAATGATATTATTGACGGGCCTTATGAAGCATGGGTTGACGAGAATATAAATGAAGTCCAAGACGAAAATGAAAAAGCGATAGGCGACTTCAAACTTATGAAAGAAATGGGAATAAATACTTTAAGATTGTATCATTATCCCGATTTCAATAAAAAACTTCTTCGTGAGGGCTACGAAGATTACGGCTTTATGTATATGATAGGAAATTTTATCGGTATGTATTGCACGGAGTCCGGTGCGGAATGGTTCGCCGGAACCGATTACACCAATGAAGAACAGTGTCAGAGAATGTTAAAAAGTGTAGAAAAAATGGTGGAAGAATATAAAGATGAGCCTTATGTTCTTATGTGGGTTTTGGGAAACGAAAATAATTACGGAACCGTCGGTGTGCCGGGCGTATCTGCAGGAACAGGCTGTAATGTCAGAAAAGATGTTGCAGCATATTATAAGTTCGTCAACAGATGTGCAAAAAGAATTAAAGAGCTGGATCCTCAGCAAAGGCCTGTTGCAGTTTGTAACGGAGATCATTTGTTTATGGATATATGTGCACAGAATGCTCCGGAGCTTGACATATACGGAGCCAATGCTTACAGAGGTAAAGAGGGTTTCGGTTCTTTGTGGAAAGATGTTTCCAAATTATATGAAAGACCTGTAGTTATTACGGAATACGGCTGTCCGAGATTCAGCAAAATGTATGACAGAGAAGAAAACGAAAGACAGCAGGCTCTCTATCACGAGGGCAGCATAAAGAGTATTCAGGAAAATGTCGCGGGTTACGGCTCTGGAAATGCTCTTGGCGGGATTATATTTGAATGGTGCGACGAATGGTGGAAAGCAGGCCCTCCGCCGGAATATGACCCTTATGCTCATGACGAAACGGCTCAATGGATGGGGCCTTTTATAGACGGCGGCGGATATGAAGAGTGGTTCGGTCTGTGCGACATCGGAGACGGTAAGTTTACGCCGTTTAAGAGACAGCTCGGAAAAGCATATTATTCCATAAAAGATTTGTGGAACAACGTATACAAAATGGAAAAATAACCGGCAGTTTTTTTAAAAAATTCTTGCCGATAGAATTGGTTATATTTAACAGATATTATGTTTCTAAAAAAATCGTCATATTTAATATCTTTATTGTTCACGTTTTTTCTGCTGTTTGCAGCCGCAGGCTTTTGTACCGAAGTAAAAGTTACCAAAAATGCCGACGGCGTATGGCTGCTTACAGTTGACAATAAACCTTATTTTGTAAAAGGTATGGTGTATTCTTCGGAAGTTATCGGCGAAAGAAATGCAGGCAACGAATGGATGTGGGCGGATAAAAACAATAACGGTTCCATAGACGGTCCTTACGATACTTGGGTGGACTTAAACAGAGATAATTATCAGGATATAAGCGAAAAAGTTGTCGGAGACTTTGCCCTGCTTGAGGCTATGGGCTGTAACACTATCAGAATTTATCACAGCGAACACGTTAATAAAGAAATTCTTAAAGATTTGTATGATAATTACGGAATAATGGTAATAATGGGTAATTTTTTGGGAGCTTATACCAAAGGCAGCGGAGCCAGCTGGGTAAGCGGAACGGATTACAATGATAAAAAACAGCGTGATAATATGCTTGAAAGCGTCCGCGAAATGGTGGAAGAATTTAAAGACGAACCGTATATTTTGATGTGGATGCTAGGCAACGAAAACGACAGAGAGGGAAGCTACGCCAACTCCACTTTGACAAAAACCAACGTTTCAAAAAAGCCGGAAATTTATGCTCAGTTTGTGGAAGAAGTCTGCCAAATGATAAAAAGTATGGATACCAATCATCCTGTCGGCGTATGCAATGCCACAATAAAAATGATTAAACATTTTGCACAGTATTCACCGAGCATTGATGTTTTGGGGTTCAATCAGTATAACGGACCGTTCGGGTTCGGCACGTTATGGAACAGAGTTAAGATGGAGTTTGACAGGCCTGTTCTTATTACGGAATACGGCTGTGATGCGTGGAATGAAAATAAAAAAATGACCAATGAAGCCTATCAGGCCGACTACCACACGGGTGCATGTAAAGATATTGAAAACCACAGCTTTTGGGGTGAAAAAGTCGGTAATTCCATAGGCGGTGTTGTATACTGTTGGATAGACAGATGGTGGCTGGTAGGTTCTCCCAGAGTTCACGATACAACCAACGGTGCGTGGAAAGGTTCCACAATAGATTCTTTGTTTAATGATGAATGGCTGGGGATATGCTCACACGGCAGCGGAAAACATTCGCCTTTTCAGAGAGTTCTGAGAAATGTTTATTTTACTTATCAGGAAGACCTTTGGAACTGGGACCCGTCGGAATATTGAGACGGTTTTTTGTCCGCCGTATTTAACCTTTCAACTTCAACCCTTCAGCTTTTCAACTCTTCAAAAATTTCCTTAACCGGCATCACCTTGTTCAACGTATAAAAATGTATTCCCGGTGCTCCGTTTTCTATCAGTTCTCTGCACTGTTGAGCCGCGTATTCTATACCTGCCTTAATGATTTTTTCCGGGTTGTCTTTTATCGGTGCAAATATTTTATGAACTTTTTCCGGTATAGAAGCTTTGCATGTTTGACAGAATTTTATCAAACCGTCATAAGAAGTTATCGGCAAAATTCCGGGGATTATTCTCACGTTTATTCCTGCTTTCTTTGCGGCGGTAATATAGTCAAAATAAAGTTTGTTGTCAAAAAACAGCTGCGTTATGATAAATTCCGCCCCGCAGTCAATTTTATGTTTTAAAAATTTTATATCGTTTTCTTTTGTATCTGACAAAGGGTGCTTTTCGCAAAAACCTGCCGCAGCAATTGAAAAATCATTACCGTATTCTTTTCTTATGTATGTTATCAGTTCGCTTGCATATTTATAATTGTCAATTCCCGGTTCAAGTTTCGGTCTGTCTTTCGGCGGGTCGCCTCTCATAGCAAGAATATTTTGTATTTTTTTTGAAACGGTTTTTTTTATTATTTGTGAAATTTCTTCTTTCGTGTGCGATATGCACGTCAGATGTGCCATTGCAGGTATGTTATACGCATCTTGAATATGTTCCACTATGGCAAGAGTTTTGTCTTTATTTCCTCCGCCAGCTCCGTAAGTGCAGGAAATAAAGTCCGGTTTTAATTCCGCAAATTCTCTTAAAGTTTTATGAATTAATTTTATATCGCCCTCGGGAGTTTTTGCGGGGAAAATTTCCAAGGAAAAAGTTTTTTTCTTTTGTTGAAATATATTCGTTATCTTCATTAAATTTTTCGTCTCCGCGTCCGATTTTCGTGTTATTTTTCTTCGGTTTTCACGTACTTTTGCAGCAAATTTTTTAATTCCTGCGGAATTCTTGTCGGTTTGAAAGCATAGTTTACCAAAGGATGTTTGGTAGTTCCCGTGGTAAGCAGTTTGTCTTCGCAGAAAATTTTATAAGCAAACGTCACACTGGCATTTTTCAGTTCGCACACGGAAGTTTCTATTGTTATTATATCGTCGTAATGAGCGGAAGCATGATAATTGCAAGTAACGTTTCTTACAGGAAAATACATTCCGTCTTCTTCCATTTTCTTGTAAGTATACCCCAGCTCTCTCATAAGTTCCGTTCTTCCCATTTCAAAATAAATCAGATAGTTGGAATGATACACCACGCCCATATTGTCCGTATCGGCATAAGGTATTCTGTATTTTGTTATATTCATTTTATTTTGCTCCTGTCGTTCTGCGTTTTATTTCCCGTTCTTTCTTTTAGGAAATGCTGAATAATTGTGAACGGAAACCGCAAGTCTTTTTGCCTGCAAGTCTCATATTATAACAAAAATAAAACCGGTTGACAAAACCGGTCTGCAAAATATTTATTTATAATTTTTCATTCGGCAGAATATGTTTCAATGTTTAAGTTTTTCTTTTACGTTTTCCATTTCTTTTTTCAGCAGGATATTTTCCGTGTCAAGTCTTTTTACTTTTTCTTCCAGCAGTTCTATTTTGGAAAACAGAACTGCAAAATCGTTTGTAGGCTTTTCTTCATCTATCAGATAGCCTGCCGGAACATTAAAAACCTTTGCAATTTTTTTTGCGGTATCAACTTTTGCCGTATAATTTCCGGATAATACTTTGCTCAGTGAAGATTGAGATATTCCTATTTTTTTAGCCAGCTGAGTCTGTGTCATATCATTCTGTCTTAACAATTTTAAAACTTTCAGAAATAAATCGTTACTGTTTTGCACTCTGTCCTCATACAAATTTATTTTTTTAATAAAAAATCTTGACTTATTTTTTATTCTATGGTATAATTTTTATGTAATAATTTTTCTAAAACAGAATAAAATTTATAAAATAGAAAAAATAAGAATAAAAAATAAAAATAAAAAATTTAAAAAAGCCGAGCGGGCTGTTTTGACATACCGTCAAAGCATAGCACAGCTTGGATAAAAGATAAATACTTTAGCAGGTGCTTTATCTCTCGGCGATTATACAAAAAATGTTCTTTAAAAAGCAACAATTTGTATTGTTTGCTGTTAATTGTAAATTATACATTGTACATTGTAAATTGCTGTTTCGTCTGTCATCCCCGAATGTCTCTGTCGGGGATCTATGTTGTAAAAATTCGTCTTTGCCGTCATTGCGAGGAGCATAGCGACGAAGCAATCTTGCCGTTTGAAAAGAGGAACCCGAGGGATTAGCCTCGGATAATATAAAAAATAAAAACAAAAAGGAGAAAAATTATGAAAAAACTAAAACAGATGTATAGATGTATGGAAGACTGGAAGTATGGAAACAGAAAAACAACGGGATGCCCGACAAAGACATT
>CAJOOL010000239.1 GCA_905236115.1 uncultured Endomicrobiia bacterium | reverse complement strand
CTTGCATTTTATTTATACAAGACGAATTCTTTTTATATTTTTATTTATTTTATTTTCTACAAAATTTTCCGTATCGCCTCTGGCAAGTATTATATTACCGCTAAACATCACAACAAACAATAATAGAAACATCTTCATAAAAATTACATTATATCCATTATTTATATAATTTTGATATAAATTCAATAATGCACCCTGTGTTAAATTTTTATATGTTCCTGCCAAATTAAAAAATGATACATCTTCAACAACGGCACACTGAAAAAACATCTTATTATTTTCATTTTTTTGATTTTTATTTTCTGTTCCGGAAGTATGCAAAGGAGTTTGCTCAACAATCTCATTTGATATGTTTATTTTAAAAAATTTTGTTACTATTTTTATAGGAAGAACAACCGTTATATTACAACATTTTATTATGGTATTAGCTGCATATTTATTGGAGAGTTCTATACATTCAATATTGTTTATCAAAGCAACGCTAAAAACATTCAATAATATTATCAATGATATTATTAGAGAAAATACCTTTTTAGATATGATTATAAAATAAATGCTTTTCATCATTTTATATTATAATCCATATCTTCAAAAAAATCAATAAAAAAATTTATGAAATTTTTGTAAAAATTTTGTAAAAACCCCAAATCAGTTCATAAATTTTAAAATTTAGGGATATTCTGTTAGTTAATTCCATAATTAATTCCCTCTTTTATTACATTTCTGTAAAAAGGCAAATCATCGGCAAACTTTATAAATCTTTTTAAAGGAGTCATAATTACGGAAACGGTAATATCATGTTTTAAACTTAATCTGCTGTTTATATATGATATAGATTTTCTATATTTCATAAGCTGCCTATCAGTCAAATTTAAAGTTAACATAATATCAATATCAGACTCTTCATCATAATCACCTCTTGCATAAGAACCAAAAAGATACACATCATGCAACTTGTCACCAAACAATAAACCGCACAATTCTTTAACTTCATTTACTATTTTTAATGTTTTTTTATTTATTGTTTTTTTATCATAATTTTAAAATTAAACCAACAAAAAAATCAATACATGGCTGTTATTATAGCAAAAAAAATTACTAATAAAACAACACAATAGTAATTTTATTTTTTGTCTACTATAAAAATCGCTTAATAAATAAAGTGTAACTACAAAATCAGCAAGTTTTTTGAAGAAACCACCAGACCGCAGAAACAATTTTACGTATAAAAATTGATGAAATTTTTACACCGTTTACCATACTACAATTATAGTCTAAAGATTTGAAATATTCAAGGATTTTTTGAAAAATTTTTGTGAAATAATGATAATTAATTCTCAAGCGGAAAACGCAAGGCTTTTTTGCCTCTAAAGATTACAAAGTATGGATTGTGTCTCCGGCTTGAGAGAGGTTATATCCGCCTATTTCTTCTCTGACAAGATTATTAAGCACGGTATCAACGCCGAGCTTGGCTCCGATATCTTCCGCAAGAGTTCTGATATAAGTACCCGAAGAACATTTTACCCTTATTGTGAAAATATCTTTTTGAAAATCCAACAAATCTATGGAATATATCGTTATTTCTCTGGGTTTGCGTTCTACGGTTATACCTTTTCTTGCAAGGTCATATAATTTTTGTCCGTTGATTTTTAAAGCCGAATACATCGGCGGAATTTGGGAAATTTTGCCGATAAAATTTTTACAAACAGCTTCTATTTTTTCTTTTGTTATATGAGAATAATCCGATTGTGAAATTATCTTTCCGTCCAAATCTCCGCTGTCGGTTTTTATACCGAGCTTTACTTCGGCAAGATATGTTTTATCTTTTTTCATAAAAGTATCTTGAAGTTTGGTATATTTCCCGACAACCACTATCATCAGACCGCTTGCTGCAGGGTCCAGCGTTCCGCAGTGTCCGGCCTTTTTTACGTTTAATTGTTTTTTGATTTTATGAACTAACTGAAATGATGTTATGCCTTTCGGCTTGTTGAGTAATAAAAATCCTGAAATATCATTCATTGATTTATTTCGCTTTACTTACAACCCTGCAAAACTTTAAAAGCTTTCAATATTTTATCTTCCGCCGTATCAATACCGGCTTTTATCGTGCAGCCTGCAGCATTTTTATGTCCGCCGCCGTCAAAAATCTTTATAATATCAAGCAAGTTAAAACTTTCTATTGAACGGAAACTTATCTTCACCGTATTTTCATCAACTTCTTTTAATATACAGCCGACTACCGCCGTCGGAACTGAAACACAATAATTAATAATTCCGTCGGTATCGGTATAAGAAGCACCTGATTTTGCAAACATTTCTTTTGTAATTTTTATATAAATGAATTTATCGTTAAAAGCGGTTTTAATATTTGAAAGTGCCAGACCGTATAATTTTATTTTAGACAATTCCGTCGTGGCAAAAAGTTTCTTGCAGATTTTATTGGGACTTATTCCGCATTTCAGAAGTTCCGCCGCCGTCAAATGAGAGTTTACATTCGTATTGAGCTGCTGAAATCTTCCCGTATCGGTAACTATGCCGATATAAAGATTTTCCGCTTCCTGCAGATTAGGAGAAATATTCAAATTTTTAAAAATATCAAATATCAGCTCCGAAACGGAAGACGAAGACGGCACGACATAGTTTACATCGCCGAAATCGGTATAGGATAAATGGTGGTCTATGTTGATAGTTTTTTTAGCCTGATTTTGAAGAATAATATTTCCCATTCTTTCAAAATTTATAGACTCAAGAATAACGGCACAATCAAACATATCCGTAACTTTATCGGTAATTTTTATCTCCGAAGCCCCCGGCATAAAAGCCATATCCCCGGGAACCGGATCTATGGAACAATGAGTAACTTTCTTGCCGAGTCTTTTTAAAAGAGAAGCCAGAGCCAGCCCCGAACCAAGTGCATCACCGTCGGGCTTTGTGTGGCCGGCAATAAAAAAAGTTTCGGACTCTTTAATAATCCACGATATTGCATCAAGAATTTCTTTTTTGGAAGAATTTTGTAAATTTAAAATTTTTTTATTTTCCATTTTATTTTTCGGCTTTTTCGTTTTCTATTTTGTCCAATATTTCAAATATTTTTTCGGCTTTTTCACCGGAATCGTCATATTTAAAATCTATTGTCGGAGTTCTTCTTAACTCCATATTTTGTGCCAGCTGAAACCTGATATATTTCAATTTTTCTTTTAAAACCGCATCGACATTTTTCTTATCTTCATCTGTTCCGATAACGGAATAAAATATTCTGCACGTTTGCAAATCGTCGGTTAAACGCACGCTTGTTACCGTAACAAGACCTTTGTTAAGTTCTCTGATGTCTCTTAATATTTCAGCAATATTTTGTTGAATTAATTCGGCAACTCGCGTTGCTCTTTTGTAAGCTTTCATAATTCCTCTTTAAAAATTTGCTCCACAAATTTTAGCTGAGTCAGAAAATGCTTTGCATTTTCTTAGCTGAGCCGCGGACTTTGTCCGCTCAGCTGAGAAGCTGAGAGGTTTAGTGTTTCCTTGATGTGGAATCTATCTGTTGTCGTTTCGTCATTGTCGGCCCAACTTATCAGCTAAATTGCTTTCGGCAATTTTTTAATTTTCTGTCACGAGTTTTCTTGCAATTTTTTCCACGGAATAAAATTCCAAAACATCGGAAACTTTTATATCGGAAAAGTTTTCCAAAGAAATACCGCATTCATAACCTTTTTCCACTTCTTTTACATCGTCTTTAAATCTCTTAATAGCTGAAGTATTTCCTTCAAATATTATAACATTATCTCTTAAAAGCCTTACCTTAACATTTCTCTGGGCTTTGCCCTCGGTTACACTGCAGCCTGCCACGGTTCCTGCAGAAGAAAGTTTAAATACCTGTTTAACCACAGCCTTACCCGTAACTTTTTCCTGCGTATCCGGGTCAAGCAGACCTTCCATAGCCGCCTTAATATCGGCAATAAGCTCATAAATTATTCTGTAAACACTTATGCTGACACCCTCATGCTCGGCCAGCTTTTCCACAGCGGCATCAGGCCTGATATTGAAACCTATAATCATTGCATTTGAAGCCGAAGCCAGAATGACATCGGACTCCGTTATTGAACCTGCACCTTTATGTATAATCTCCAGATTTATTTCAGTATTGGAAAGTCTTTCCAATGCATCACATAATGCACCCAAAGATCCTTGAACATCTGTCTTTAAAATAATCTTAAGATGTTTTGCTTTACCGGCATTGATATCCATTAGCGAGACATGCTGTCTGGGCCTTAAAGAATCTGCTTTGGCTTTTTCTTTTCTGGCATTTGCAATTTCTCTTGCCTGTGATTCATGCTCCAAAACAACCAGTTTGTCACCGGACTGAGGCGGCTCGTTCAAACCTAAAATTTCTACCGGCATACTCGGAAGGGCTTTATCAAATCTTTTTCCGTATTCATCTATCATTGCTCTTACTTTACCGTAAGTTGTTCCGACCACCAAATTGTCGCCTATATGCAAAGTTCCGCTCTGAATCAACACGGTTGCAACAGCACCTCTTCTGGGGTCAAGTTTTGCTTCTATAACCACACCCTCCGCACGTCTGTTAGGATTAGCTTTCAGCTCCATCATTTCGGCTTTCAGCTGAACCAGTTCCAGAAGAGAGTCTATATTTAATTTTTGTTTTGCGGAAATATCCACCATTATAGTATCGCCGCCCCACTCTTCCGGAAGAAGACCGTAATTGCTTACTTCCTGTCTTATTTTTTCCGGGTTTGCGGTAGGTAAATCTATTTTATTAACTGCCACTATTATAGGAACATTTGCTGCTTTTGCATGGTTGATGGCTTCTATGGTCTGCGGCATTATGCCGTCGGCTGCAGAAACAACAAGGATAACTATATCAGTAACCTGTGCACCTCTGGACCTCATAGCCGTAAACGCTTCATGTCCCGGCGTATCCAAAAATGTTATTTCACCGGTGGAAGTTTTAACTCTGTAAGCACCTATATGCTGGGTAATTCCGCCTGCTTCGCCTGCGATAACGTTACTGTGTCTTATGGCGTCAAGCAAAGAAGTTTTACCGTGGTCAACATGTCCCATAATCGTAACAATAGGCGAACGCGGTTTCAAATTCTCGGCTTTTTCTTCTTCAAGTTCTTCTTCAATATCTTCTTCCTCATACAATGAAACCAGCTTTGCATCAAAACCGAATTCGTTAGCTAAAAGAATTGCGGTATCGGTATCAAGCCTCTGATTGATTGTTGCAAGGCTCCCCATAGTCATTAATTTTCTTAAAACATCGCCGACTTTCAGATTCATTTTTTCGGCCAAATCTTTCACCGTTATAAGCTCGTTTATATTTATCACGGGAAGTTTCGGTTTTTCGCTTTCCTGATTCTTAGGTTTATTTTTCGGTTCAGCGTTCTTATTTTCAATATTTTTATTTTCAACGTTTTTGTTACCGAAATCAGCTGCAGGTTTTGTATGTTCAATTTTCTGCTGCGGAACTTTATTCTGCTGCAAATTTTCCTGTTTGTTAAAACCCCGTATTTTTTCCGTTCTGTCTTTTTCGGTATTATTGTTTACATTTTGAACTTTTTTCTCGTTGACAGGTGCCTGTGTTTTTATGGAAGAAATGTTATTTTGAGATACATTCTGTTCCTGTTTTTTATTATCCTGCTGCCGTATATTTTTATCGGAATTTTGTATCTTTACATCATTTTGAATATCGTTTTGAACATCCGTTTTTATATTTTCCTGAGGCGGAGTTTTCTTCAAATCTTTCCCGGATTGTTTTGAACCGGTTTTTTTCTTTAATGTCGTTTTAGCGGGAGTTCCCGTTTTTGATTTAGGGGTTTTTTGAACTGCAGAAGAAGACGTTTTTTTAGAAGGAGGTTTTGTTCCTTTTTTGTCGCCGGTTGCGGCAGACTTGGTTTTCTTTACGGAAGTTTTTGTTCCTGTTTTTGCAGAAGTCTTCTTTATCTTTTTTATTTCTTTATTTTCTTCCGTATCTTTTTTTATAATTGTTTTTTTTACGGTTGTCATATATTTTCACTCCTCCTAAAAAATCGTAAAGACAATTTTATTTCCAATCCTATTTTATTCCGGTCTTCTATTCCTTTGTTGCTTCTTCCTGCCCGCCGGAAAATTCTTCTTCGTTCTCTTCCTGTCCGGCTTCGTTTTCGGTTTCAACTTCATTTCCTGTTTGGTCGTCGTCTTGCGAAGACATATCTTGTGAAGCTATTTCAGATTCTTTTTCAAGTGCAGCTTTTGCCGCTTCAATTATTTTTTCCGCGGTTTTTTCACCTATTCCCGGAAGAGTGGTTAAATCTTCGGGATTTAATTCCGCCAGTTTATTTATATCCGTAAATCCGGCTTGAGTTAAAAGAGTAATAACCTTGTCACTTATTCCCTCAAGTTTTTCCAATGCTGAACTTACCTGTGCTGCAGAATTTTCTTTTTCCTGTTTCTTCTGCTCTTCGGATTTTACATCAATATGCCATCCGGTAAGTCTTGCGGCAAGGCGAACATTATGCCCGGCTTTTCCTATAGCCAAAGACAACATATCGTCGGCTATAATAACTTCAGCCTGTTTTTCTTCCAAATTAATGATTGAAACCGACAAAGGCTTTGCCGGAGAAAGTGCCGCCGTGATATATTTTATTGGGTCATCGGAATAAGCAACCAAATCTATTTTTTCGCCTCTGAGTTCATCAATAATAGGTCTTATTCTTGCACCTTTCACACCTACACATGCACCGACGGGGTCAACTTTCGGATTATGCGAAACTACGGCAATTTTTGTTCTTAATCCAGGCTCCCTGACTATGTTTACTATTTCAACAACTTTTTCATAAATTTCCGGAACTTCAAGTTCAAACAGAACTTTAACCAAATCAGGATGTGTTCTTGAAAGAACAATATTAGGTCCTTTCGTATTTTTTTCCGCTTTTATTATCAATGCTCTGATATGCTGGCCTACGGTGAAAACTTCTTTGCTTACCTGTTCGGATACGGGAAGAATAGCTTCCGTTCTGCCCAAATCAACAATGATATTTTTGTTGGCTATTTTATAAATAGAACCGTTAATCATTTCGCCGATTTTATCTTTCATTTCCTCATACAGAGAATCTCTTTCCGACTCTTTTATCTTCTGTACGATAACCTGTTTTGCGGTTTGTGCGGCTATTCTTGCAAAGTCGTCCGTATCAAGCTCTATTCTTACTTCGTCGCCGGCCTTTGCACCTTTTAAATATTTTCTTGCATCCTGCGGAGTAATTTCCAGCATCGGATTTTCCACTTTTTCAACTACTTTTTTTACTACGCATGCAGCCATAGCACCGGATTCCGGGTCTACTTTTGCTTCCACGTTTACGTTTTTACCTACATGTTTTTTGTAAGCCGATACAAGAGAATTTTCTATAACTTTTAAAATTTCTTCCTTGGGAATATTTTTCTCTTTCTGTATTGTTTCCAAAGCATTTATAAGTTCACTTGACATTTTATTTTTACTCCTCCTTAATTTTCCGTAATTACTTGTGCTCTTAAAATATTTTTTATTTCTATTTCCGATATTTTATTTGTTACATCGTCAACAACTATCTTCCCTCCCGCAACAGCAACAAGCTGTCCTTTAAAATGTTTCTGTCCGTTTATTGCAGTAATCGTAGTTACTTTTATATTGAAACCTTTAAATCTTAAAAAATCTTTTTCTTTTTTTAAAATTCTGTCTATTCCCGGTGAAGAAATTTCCAAAACATAATGTTCTTTTATCGGGTCGTCTTTATCTATTTCACCGCCGAAAATATGGCTCATTTTAGTACACAAATCAAGGTTTACTCCGTCGGGATGGTCTATATAAATTCTTAAAACTTTCTGTCCGTTTTCCGCAACGTACTCTATATCAACAATTTCAACATTTTCTTTCTGTGCCAAAGGCAGAATAATTTTTTCAATCTGTTCAGGTATATTCATATCAGTTTCCTTATTAAAAAAAGGTGTCCTTCGGGGACACCTTCAAAGTGTTCTAATTATAGCAAATTTATATTTATTATTGCAAATTTTTGTATTGGTTAAATACATATGCGACATTTTATAATTTAAATTAATAAATTGTAAAGGACTTAACAGGTCTAAAGAAAAATGAG
>CAJOOL010000238.1 GCA_905236115.1 uncultured Endomicrobiia bacterium | reverse complement strand
CCTTGGCCGTTCTCATACATATAGCCCAGCATATATTCGGCATCGCTGTCATTTTTTAATTCCGCATATCTTTTGAAATAATCAAAGGCTTCTTTGTAATCCTGCTCAACCATATATCCCTTATAATACATCATTCCCAGCATATATACGGCATCGTCATTTCCGCCGGCAAAAGCTCTTCTGAAATACTCCAATGCCGCAGCATAATTATTGGGCACTATTTCACCCTCATAATAAATCTGCCCCAGAGAATATTCCGCGTCCGTATTTCCCTGATTTGCCGCTTCTTCATACCATCTTAAAGCGGATTTATAATTTGCTTTTGAATAATAAAAATCGGCCAAATCATTCTGAGCTTTATCATATCCCTGGTCTGCGGACTCTTTATACAGTTCAACGGCTCTTTCCATATCTTTGTCTACTCCCTGTCCCAGTTTATACATTGTTGCCAGCATATATTGTGCTCTTTTATCTTTCTGTTCGGAAGCCTTAAGAAACCATTTATGAGCATTTTCGTAATCTTTTTTCACCAATGTTCCCGTATAATAAAGTTGTCCCATCGTATACTGTGCTTCAATATATCCGTATACTGCGGACTCTTCATAATATTTCAGTGCAAGTTTATCGTTTTTCGGAACGGATCTTGCATTTTGATACATCTCGCCCAGATAATATTTAGCCTCGCCTACCCCCTGTTCCGTAGCTTTTTTATACCATTTGAATGCTTCTCTGTCGTTTTGCTTAACATCGCCTTTTCCGCTGGCATACAAACCGGCCAGCTCGTATTGAGCCCTTGCATGGCCCTGCATGGCGGCTTTTTTGAACCAGCCGAACGCCCTTACGGGATTTTCTTTTTCCTCTTCGTCGTTAAGATACATCATACCGATTTCATATTGTCTTACCGGATTTTTTTCGTTTTGATTAATTTGGCCGGTTTGATTAATTTGACCGTTTTCTTCACAGAAAACATTTGAAGCAAATAAAATTAATCCTGCCGTAAAAAAACAAATAAATTTTTTCATAATATCCTCTTACCGTCCTAAATTATAAATTTTAAAACTCAATTACAAATTTTTGCCCGCCGTCTATCTGCCTCTTTTTGAAATCTTCAATTGTCTTGCTTTAAAGAATTTTATCAACTCGTTAATATAAGGCTTATCCGTTGATATGTCAATCACATCGGTTTTTGCCGACTTAAAAGTTTCGTTTAAATATTTTTGATGCAAATTAAAATTTTTATAATATTCTTCCTGCACCTGTTTTGAAGAAAAATCTATGTTTATCAAAATCCCTGTTTCCGCATCCCGAACCGGAAAAATTCCTTTTTTGGGAATGGTTATTTCTTTAGGATCGGAAATTTTTATACAAACCAAATCATGTTTTTTTGATGTAACTTTCAGCATACCGTCAAATTTATCGTCACAGAAATCAGATATCAAAAAAACAAGTGCTTTTCTTTTGCACAATTTATTTAAATATTTTAAAGCTCCGTCAATATCGGTTCTCTTATTTTGAGTTTTATAGCTCAGTATTATATCTATAAGTTTTAAAATATGTTTTTTATTTTTGGCAGGTTTGATATATTTTTCCACCGTATCGGTAAAAGTTATAAGCCCCGCCCTGTCGCTGTTTTTAAGTGCGGAAAATGCAAGGACAGCAGTAAGCTCGGCAGTCAAATCATTTTTTGTTACATTCCTGCTGCCGAATTGTCCGGAAGCACTTAAATCCGTAACAAATATCACGGTCTGTTCTCTTTCCTCATCATATTTTTTTATGTAAGGTTTATTTCTTCGTGCAGTAACATTCCATGATATTCTTCTTATATCATCGCCCGGAACATACTCTCTTACTTCGCTGAACTCCAGCCCCTGCCCTTTAAAGACACTATGATACTTACCCGAGAAAACATCATCCACCAGTTTTCGGGAACGCAATTCTATTTTTTTTACCTTAGCTAATAATTCTGAATTTAACATAAATCCTTATTAATTATCAATTACTGCTAATTTCTAATTGTCTTTTTGTCGTTTATTGTACATTACACATTGTACATTCGTAAAAATTGCCTTCGGCAATTTTTACGGAACTTCCACTCCGTCAAAAATCTGTCTTACAATATCGTCGCTTGTAAGCTCCTGTGCGTCGGCATCATAAGTTGTAAGAACCCTGTGTCTTAATACATCAAGCCCTATATCTTTAATATCTTCCGGCGTTACAAAACCTCTTCCTTTCAAAAATGCCAGAGCTTTACCTGCACGTATTAAATTAATGGTAGCACGCGGCGAAGCACCAAAAGCAATTAAATTTTTCAAATTTCCGAGATTGTATTTTTCCGGCGTTCTTGTAGCTATAACAATATCAACTATATAATTTTTTACTTTATCGTCAACATATATTTCATCCACGGCTTTTTTTGCTTCTTCCAAATCATGCAGTGTTATGACGGGATTTACTTCAATTTTTTTTCTTGTGGCATACCTGTCCAAAATTGTCCTTTCTTCCTGCTGAGTCGGATAATCAAGTTTCAGCTTCAGCATAAATCTGTCAACCTGAGCTTCCGCCAAAGGATAAGTCCCCTCCTGTTCTATCGGGTTTTGCGTAGCCATCACCAAAAACGGTTCCGGCAAAGGATACGTAACATCGCCTATTGTAACCTGTCTTTCCTGCATGGCTTCCAAAAATGCACTTTGCACTTTTGCCGGAGCTCTGTTAATTTCATCGGCTAAAATAAAGTTTGAAAATACGGGACCTTTTTTTACGGAAAAGTCGCCTTGTTTGGAATCATATATTAAAGTTCCGGTTAAATCCGACGGGAGTAAATCCGGAGTAAACTGTATTCTTTTAAATTCTCCTGATACGGCCTTTGCCATGGAGTTCACGGCTAAAGTTTTTGCCAGTCCCGGAACACCCTCCAAAAGAATATGACCGTCTGAAAGAAGACCGACAAGCATCCTTTCCAAAATATAACTCTGTCCTACTATTACTTTGGATACTTCGCTTAACAATCCTACAACAGCCAAAGACTGCTGCTTTACTTTTTCGTTTAAACTTTTGATATCTATAAATTCAGACATATTCGCTCCTTTATTTTTTTATCAACTCCATATTATACATTTTTTTTAATTGAGTTCAAAAAATAAATACACCCGCCGTAACTTTCTCCATCACTTTTCGGTTTTCTTTTTCCGAAAAATTTTACCGCATATATCGTTGAATATCTTTTCAAAAAAATCAATTTTTGTTCCCGTAAACTTTACCGTCAAACTTGCAATCGTTAAACCCAATAACGCACCACATAAAACATCCAGCGGAAAATGACACCCTGCATACATTCTTTCAAACCCCGTTCCGAAAGCAAGTATCAGATAAACATACCAATATTTAGGAACAGTAAGCAACAGGAAAGTAAGTGCCGAAAATGCAAACTGCGTATGCCCGGACGG
>CAJOOL010000237.1 GCA_905236115.1 uncultured Endomicrobiia bacterium | reverse complement strand
GAAACTGAAGAAAGAATATACAAAGAAATATGTCCTCAAAGATATGTACCTGCGGTATTTATGAGGTCACAAACAAACTTTGAATCTTCAGAGGTTGTAAAAGAACAAATGCTAAAAGCTGTTGTTTATAGCTACGGATTTGATGTTGTGCTTGCGATAGATGATGATCCAAAAAATTGCGCAATGTTTGAAAGTTATGGAATACCGACATTACAATGGAAAATACTCAATAATCGTACACTTGAGAAAAAAGAGGAGGAAATACCAGCATGATGACCTTACCACATCAAATAACCGTAATAGAAGCAATAAACAAAATCGAAGCTCAAAAAATGTCAGATAAAGAGTTGCTGCTATATGAACAGGCAATAAAGGAAATCAAGAAAAAAAGAGGTATTGGCGGAAGGTACGGAGGTGATGAACATTACAAATCCGGAAGAGATGATTATATGACACCACCGGACATATATAACCCATTACTTGAATTATTTAACAAAGATAAATTTGATATAGATGTGTGCTGCACAAAAGAAAATATACCGGCAAATATACATTACACAAAAAACGAAAACGGACTGCTTCAGAAATGGAGCGGTCTTTGTTTTTGCAATCCGCCCTGGAATCAGACACCAAAATGGATAAATAAAGGTTTTAAAGAATCAGGGAATTCTGACACACATATTTGCTTTATTATCCCTGCTAACAGGTTTGAAACGTCATACATGCAGAATTATATAATAAATAATCCGAATGCTTTATGGCTGATACTTCCGCAGAAACGAGGTTTTATAATACCCGGCGCTGAAGATAAAAAACCGATTCTTTCAGTCGGTGCAGCTATTGCAATAATGTCGGCAGATGCAAAAGTGCTGCAAAAAGAAATAAATGATAAAAATTTATTTAAAGCATCGGCTTTTATTTCGAGCGAATGAGAGGAGTATTGTGCTTGCTCAAATACTGCCGAGTGAGCGATGAAAAAAGCTCTGCTTATAGGAAATTTATAGGAGGAAACATGGGAAAAGAACAATTGCTTGCAAATTCTTTAGAACTTGCAGGACACAGAATAAAGAGATTTATGGATGATGGAAACAGCGAGATATCAACCTTTTTAATAGAAGATATAACAAAGACCTTGAATGAATTTTATAACGGAGATTACACCTATTTTGACAAGTAACCTTCTAACCTCCAAAATGCCCTCATTCTTCTTAACCGGAGAATGGGGGTGTTTTTTTTAATTTGTGTAATAAAAATCAAGATTAACACTTGAAAAATGTAACGAAAATTGTTATAATAAAAACATAAAAGGAAATTGATATGTACGAGCAGCAATTTACAGCAGAATATACCGATGAAGCAAAAATTCAATTAAGGGAATTGGACTATGATAACAGAGAAAAAATTGTTGAAGCAATCGGTATATTTGAAAAAGTCGGAACTAAATACAAAAATATCAATGACTTGGGAGATGGATTATTTGAAATCAAACCAAAAGGCGTAAGAGCATATTTTATGTATGATCCGGCACGCAGAAAAATCATTATAGTAGGTTTTATCTGCTTAAAGAAAACACAAAAAGCACCAAAACAATATATAAAACAGGCAAGAACAAATATTAAAAATTACATAAAAGAATTGGAGGCTGATAATGACTAAAAAGATAACAACAACTGAGGATATCCTCAATGACCGCACCATGTTTACCGAAAAACAAGCTGAAAAAATCCGTATCAATATTGAAAAAAAGGCAGGGAAAATCTGGGGCGGACAGCGTGAAAATGCAGGAAGAAAAGCTAAACCAAAAGATAAAGTTTTAGAATTTACCAAAAGAGTTACCGCAATAGAATCAAGATTTTTAGATTATGCGCGTGCGCATAACCTTGATTATAATGCGCTGATGGAAGGGTAGCGGATTTTCGGCAGAAGCCGGAGCAGTCTGCTGCACTGCTGAAAGCAGTAAAGCGGAATACGGAGTGCTGTTTAACGCCGAAAATTCAAGACAGATTTCTTGAAAAAATCAATAAAATTTAAAAAAATAAATCAATTTTTACAAAAAATGCAAAAAATATAAAAAAGCTGAAATAGCTTTTATAATCTGCATTTTGAACATTTACGAAAATCCTCTGCAGAAATCGGCAGGGGATTTTGTTTCTTAAATTTTCCTAAAAATTGATAAAAACCGCGGAAAGATTTTTAAAATTTTTTGCTGCTATTATTGGATTTCAGCCGTTTCACTATGTCAGTAATTGTCAGTAATTGTCAGTAAATCGGAGTAAATGTCAGTTGTTGT
>CAJOOL010000236.1 GCA_905236115.1 uncultured Endomicrobiia bacterium | reverse complement strand
TAACACCGACGATTTTTACGGAAAAAAAATATTTGAAGATAAAAATATAAATGCAAATAAAATTTCATATTCCGTAAAAAACAAAGATGAACAAACCAAAGACGGGGAAAATTTTGTTTCTGCCGAAAATGTTACGCTCACAAGCGGGGGAAGTTCTTTTAAATTGGTTTCGTCTTTCGGCAGTGCCGATATAAAAACAAATCAGATAGGGCTTCATAACGTTTATAATATGCTTGCCGTATTTTGTATTTTGATGTCGGCGGGTTTTAAGTTTGATACCGTAATTGAAAATTTTAAATATCTTTCCGGAGCTCCTGGAAGACTGGAAAAAGTTAAAAGCAATAAAGATTTTACGGTGATAGTGGATTACGCACATACCGACGACGCTTTAAAAAATGTCATATCGGCGGTAAGGAGTTTAAATCCGCAGCGTGTAATAACAGTTTTCGGCTGCGGAGGCAACAGAGATAAAACCAAAAGACCTCTTATGGCAAAAGCTGCCTGCACGATGAGCGATTTGGTTTTTATAACTTCCGATAATCCCAGAGAAGAAGACCCGGTTGAAATAATAAAAGATATTGAAGCAGGTGCAAAAGAAATCGGCAAAACGAATTATAAAATTTTTGTTGACAGAAGACTGGCCGTGCGGGAGGCCGTAAAATCCGCAAAAGCCGGCGACGTTGTTCTTATTGCAGGCAAAGGCCACGAAAATTATCAGATAATCGGAACAAAAAAATTTCATTTTGACGATAAACAGACGGTGTTGGAAGTTCTAAAAGAAACAGAGAATGAAGCCCGATAATCGACTGCCGGTTCGTCGGGTATTTTTCTGAAAAGAAATTCAAAATAATAAGGAATAAAAATGGAGAATTTTTATTTAAGAGATTTGATAAAAGCGGTTGACGGTTCTTTTATTTTAGGCAATCCTCATCTTCCGGTAAAAAACATAGGCATAGATTCAAGAACGATAAGACAGGGACAGGTATTTTTTGCAATTAAAGGAAAGAAACTTGACGGACACGATTTTATAAAAGAAGCTGTAGAGAGTAAAGTATCCGCCATAGTTTATTCAAAAAAAGATGTAGATTTTAAGGTATTTTATACCGACCTTCCGTCTCTTGTAAAAGTGGATGACACATCACTGGCACTTGAAAAACTTGCCGCCTGTTACAGAAGAAAGTTTAATGTAAAAGCTGTTGCGGTTACAGGGTCCAACGGGAAAACCACCACAAAAGAAATGCTGGCTTCAATATTCGCTATCAGAGGGAAAACTCTTTCAAATAAAGGAAACTTCAATAACAGAATAGGCGTTCCTTTGACGGTATTTAATCTTACAGGCGATACGGAATATGCTGTATTTGAGCTGGGGACATCCGAGCCCGGCGAAATAAAAGTTCTTTCCGATATTACCAAACCGCACTGCGGAATAATAACGAATATCGGCGAATCTCATATGGAATTTTTTAAAACTCCTCAAAATGTTTTAAGAGAAAAAGCCGGCCTTATAGACGGAATAGACGATGACGGTTTTGTCGTTATAAATAACGATAATCCTTATTTGAAATCTTACATTCCGAGCATATCAAAAAAAATTATAACTTTCGGTCTTTATAGCGGTGCAGACGTCTATGCTAAGAATATAAGATTGTGGCTTGATAAACCGATGTTTGATATGTATATAGATTCAAAGTATGAAACCATAGAACTTCCCATAAAAGGAAAATTCAATATTTTTAATGCACTTGCAGCAGGTGCCGCGGCTTATGGTATGGGGTTTTCTTTGGCGGAAATAAAAAAAGGATTGAAACATTTTAATCCGCCTCAAATGAGAATGCAGTCTTATGTTTTAAAAAACGGTGCAACGATAATTAATGATGCTTACAATGCCAATCCGTCTTCCATGAAAGAAGCGATAAACAGCCTTGCACAATCTTATCCCAATAAAAATATAATACTTGTTTTGGGCGATATGCTGGAACTCGGCGAAAATGCGGTTAAATATCACAGTGAAATCGGCAGATTTATAAATTCGCTTCCTTATGTAAAAAGCATATATCTGACCGGTAGTCTTGTTTCAAATATCAAGAACGAACTTACCGATAAAAAATCAAAATATTTTATGACCAAAATCATAATATGTGAAGAGCTGATGAAAGAGCTGGATGAAAATTCGGTAGTGTTTATCAAGGCTTCCAGAGCAATGAAGCTGGATGCCGTTTATGACGAAATTATAGCAATGGACAGGTTAAAGAAATAAAATGTTTTATCATATTTTTTATTCTTTGTTAAATATAAATGTTTTTCAGTATATTACTTTCAGAGCCGGCGGGGCGATTTTAACAAGCCTGATAATTACTTTTCTTATTGCTCCTTACATAATAAAAACTTTAAAAAAGTATAAAATTTCCCAGACTATCAGAAACGACGGTCCGAAAACACATCAGCTGAAATCCGGCACTACCACGATGGGCGGGATAATAATAATAATTTCTCTTATCATATCGGCTCTTTTATGGTCAAGGCTTGACAATGTGTTTATTTTATGGCTGATTGCCGCAACGGTATTTTTCGGTTTTATCGGTTTTGTGGACGATTATCTTAAACTTGTAAAACGCAATCCGAAAGGATTATCGGCAAAGAAAAAACTTGTTTTTCAATCGCTGTTTGCAGTGCTTGTTATAGCGTATTTATATTTTTTCCCGACCAACGGCCAATATGCCACAGCTTTAAATATTCCTTATTTAAAATCCGTTTTTATTGAAATGTCTTATCTGTATTTTATTTTAATATTTTTTGTTATAGTCGGCAGCTCAAATGCCGTAAATTTAACCGACGGGCTTGACGGTCTGGCCATAGGAAACATCGTAATATCGGCAATGACCTTAGCCGTATTTTCTTATCTCATAGGCAATATCAATATCAGTGCTTATTTAAAAGTCGCATACGTTGCCGGAGCCGGCGAAATTTCCGTATTTTTAACAGCTCTTTTCGGTGCAGGTATGGGTTTTCTGTGGTATAACACTTATCCTGCCGAAATCTTTATGGGCGATACGGGGAGTCTCTGTCTGGGGGCGTTGCTCGGGCTTTCGGCGGTATTTATAAAACAGGAACTTATTCTTTTTATAGTCGGAGGAATATTTGTTGCGGAAGCCGTTTCGGTTATGATACAAGTATCTGTCTATAAGAAAACTCAAAAAAGATTTTTCAGAATGGCACCTTTGCACCACCATTTTGAGCTTGGCGGACTTACCGAAACAAAAGTAACAATAAGGTTTTGGATAGTCGGCGTAATTCTTGCAATCATAGCGATAGCTTCTCTCAAATTAAGATAAAATCATGGTAAAACAAAACAATAAAATTAAAATATCGGTTCTGGGGCTGGGAAAGTCCGGCATTGCCTGTGCAAATTTGGCGGTATCAAAAGGGTATGATGTTTTTGCCTCCGACAGCGGTAAACAAAGAACGCATAAAGAAATGAAACTGAATAATAAAGTCTCGGTGGAATTCGGCGGACACAGCGGGAAAGTTCTTGACGGAGACATTATAATAAAAAGTCCGGGACTCCCGTGCGAACTTGAAATTTTAAAGCAGGCAAAAAAAAGAAATATTCCCGTATTAAGCGAGCTTGATTTTGCATTGAATTTTGCAAAGCCGAAAAAAATAATTGCCGTTACCGGAACCAACGGAAAAACTACCGTAACGACTTTAATTTATGAAATTATAAAAAAATCTTACAAGAATACTTTCGTTGCGGGAAATATCGGTTTTGCAATTTCCGATGTCGTAAAGAAATTAAATTCCTCATCCGTTCTCGTTCTGGAACTTTCTTCTTATCAGCTGGAAGATTCTCCCGGTTTTCGTCCGAATATAAGCGTAAGTATGAACATTACCCCCGACCATCTTAAACATCATCATACCATGGCAAATTACGTAAAAGCCAAAGCCAATATTTTTATAAATCAAAAAAATAACGATTATGCCGTTTATAATTACAACGATAAATATTTAAGAAAATCCGTCCAAAAAACAAACGCGAAAATTTTTGCATTTAATTATACAGGTAACGGAATTGAAACAAAAAATTGTGCTTATTATAAAGATGGGAATTTTTATATAACAAAAGGCGGCAGGACGGTAAAATTTTGTCCTAAAATAAATATTGTCGGAAGACACAATATAGACAATATTCTTGCGGCTTCTACAGCAGCTTATTTGACCGGAACGGAAATTTCCGTTATTGAAAAAGTTGTTTCCGCATTTAAGGGAGTGGAACACAGAATAGAATTCGTTAAAGAAATAAACGGAGTAAAATATTATAATGATTCCAAAGCAACAAACGTGGATTCAACGAAAGTTGCATTGGAATCTTTTGATAAAAATATTCAACTTATTTTGGGCGGACAGGATAAAGGCAGCCCGTACAAACCGATATTTAATTTGATAAAGAAAAAAGTAAAAAATATTTTTCTCATAGGCCAAGCGGCACAGATTATAAAAAAAGAACTTAACAAAGCTGCACCGATGTTTGAATGCGGCACTTTGGATAATGCCGTAAAAAAAATATTTTCTCTTGCCGAACATGGCGATATAGTTTTATTTTCACCGGCCTGTGCATCGTTTGACCAGTTTGATAATTTCGAACAGAGAGGAAAAGAGTTTAAAATAGAAGTTGAAAAGTTGAATGCTTGAAAAGTTTGAAACTGCGGACAACAGACGATTAGAAGATTGAAAGAAAGTGGCTGAAAGGGGAAGAAAAACAAAATGGTTAAAGTATTGAATTTTACAAAAAATTCCGAAAGGAAAAAAAACAGAACTCATCTTGTTCTTACGGGCATAACAACTCTTCTCATTCTGATAGGATTTCTGACCATACTTTCCTGTGCACCGGATTATAAAAATCTTTTTAAAGATCCGTCTTATTACAAATATATGTCTCACATAGTAAAACAGTTCGGTTTCATACTTGCGGGTTTCGGTATTTTTATTATTGCCGCACTTGGCATAGATTATAAAAAATATCAAAAATTCCGTTTATACATATATACCATTACGACAATTCTTTTGTTTATTCCTTTTTTTTGTAAGGCTCATAACGGAGCTCACCGCTGGATAGAGCTTCCTTTGGGGTTTACTGTTCAGCCATCGGAACTTGCAAAAATTACATTTGTTATAATGATTGCCGATTATTTGACCAGAAAACAAAAATATATTAATTTTTTTAAATATAATATTATCCCGTTATTTTATTTTGCATTGTTTGCGGTAATAATATTATTTCAAAAAGATTTGGGAACCGTTGTTCTTTTGGCATCGGTGCTCCTTTCAATGTTTTTTATTGCCGGGATAGATTTGAAAAAAATTTTTGCTGTTATCGGTACATTCGCTGTTTCTGCTTCGGCTTTGATATTTCTTTTTCCCTACAGACTACAAAGAATAATAGATTATAAAAATTCTTTATTTGATATGTCGCAAGCATCACATAATGTTAAAATGGCTTTGGTAGCTTTCGGTTCGGGCGGTATTTTCGGTAAAGGTCCGGGAGAAAGCGAAATGAAGCTGGATCATCTGCCGGAACGCAATACCGATTTTATTTTACCGATTATCGGCGAAGAATACGGTTTTATCGGGACATGTCTGGTGATAATTCTTTTTATATGGCTTATGAATACCGGTTTTTCAATCAGCAAAAATTGTCCGGACAAATTCGGTAAATATTTAGCTTTTGCAATAACGTGTGTCATAACTTTTCAGGTTTTAATAAATATGGCAATGGCCGTTAACCTTATTCCTGCCAAAGGTCTTCCTCTTCCGTTTATATCTTACGGCGGGTCTTCAATGGTTGTAAGTTGTTTAATGATAGGGATACTTTTTAATATATCGGAGAGCAGTAATAAAACAAATGAAAATTAATATTCTTATAGCAGTCAGCGGAACCGGAGGACATGTATATCCCGGCATTGCTCTTGCCGGCGAACTGAAAAATAAAGGTTACAATCCCATATTTATAGCCAACAACAATAAAAACGGCATTTCTTTAAAAATAGTTCGTGACTCCGGTTACGAATATGAAATTTTGGATTTTAAAGCTCCTCCAAGAAAATTCTGCAGCGGCTTATTTCTTTTTCCTTTTCGTTTTATCAAAGCTCTTTTTGATACAAAAAAAATACTGAAAAAATTTTCGCCTAAAGCCGTCGTCGGTATGGGTGCATATTTGTCTTTTCCTGTTCTTGTTACGGCAAAACTAAACAAAATCCCGACGCTTATCCATGAACAGAATTCCATACCCGGCCTTGCCAACAGAATACTTTCAAAGTTCGTTACAAAAACCGCAATAAGTTTTGAAAGTTCAAAAAAATATTTTAACGAAAAAAGAACGGTTTTTACATCCAATCCCGTCAGAAAGGATATTTTTAATATCTCCAGAAAATACGCCGCAGAAAAATTAAGCATTTCAGCGAATATTTTTACGGTGTTTATTTTCGGCGGAAGTTTAGGTGCGGTAAAACTGAACAAAATCGCATTTGAAGCCGCACAAAAATTATATGATAAATACAAAAATAAAATTCAGTTTATACACATTACCGGCAGCAATGACTTTGAAGAAATAAAACAAAAATATTCTTCAATAAATACAAAAAAATTTATAACAAATTATATGAACGATATCGGCAATGCTTATGCCGCAAGCGATGTCGTTATCTGCCGTGCAGGTGCCGGAACGGTTAAAGAAATTGAACTCTATAATCTTGCGGCTATGTTTGTTCCTTATCCTTATGCGACCGATAATCATCAGTATTTCAATGCTAAATCCGCCGAAAAAGAAAATTTCCGAACGGTTATTGAAGAAAAATTTTTAACTTGTGATATGATATTTAATTTTGTCAAAAAGCATATCACGGAACAAATCAATACGGAAAGAAAAGTTTTGCCTCAAGGTTTTCCTCAGGAAATTCTGGCACAGGAAGTATTGAAAATTGCCGAAAGATAAAAATTGTCCTGACGGGTAATTAAGGAAACGCCGATTAATTTTTAAATTAATTTTCAAACGAAAACCGCAGGGCTTTTTGCTTTTGAATTCATTGGAGTTTTTTGAAATATGGAACAGTTTAAAAGAACTCAATTACTTTTGGGAAAAGAAAAAATAGAAAAACTTTTTGCTGCAACCGCTGCCGTTATCGGTTTGGGTGCGGTCGGCGGTTTTGCTCTGGAAATTTTGGCAAGGATGGGCGTAGGGAATTTTATTCTTGCGGACTTTGACACCGTACAGGAATCCAATATCAATAGACAGATTTTGGCTCTGCATTCTACCGTGGGGATAAAAAAATGCGAACTTGCCAAAAAAAGAGTTTCGGATATTAACCCGAAATGCAATGTAAAAATATTTGATGTCTTTGTCAACACCGACACACTGCCGAAAATATTTGAAACCAAACCCGATATCGTTATTGATGCAATAGATTCTTTTAATCCCAAGCTGAGGCTGATAGAATATTGTTACAAGAATAATATAAAAATCATTTCATCTATGGGGGCTGCACTAAAGACGGACCCTTTTTCAATAAAATATGCTGATTTGTTTGAAACCCACCATTGTAAACTGGCGGAAAGATTAAGAGGGGATTTAAGAAAGCTCGGTATTTCTTCCGGTGTGCCTTGTGTTTTTTCGGAACAGTCCCCGCAGATAAAACCTGTTCCCTTACCGGAACAGGAAGCTAAGCAGTTCGGCAAAAACGGCGGTCCGAAAATTTTAGGTTCTACGCCCGTAATAACAAGTATCTTCGGAATACTTCTGGCTAACAAAGCCGCAGAAACGATTATTAATTTATAATTTAGAATTGAAAAATTTTATTCAACAAAAGATTTCATTATTTTATATACAACAGGAAGATCTTCCTTTTTAATCAAATTTAACATAGAAACAATATCTTTTTTTAAGTCAACTTCAGTCTGTAAATGATAAAAATCAAATAAATTTTTCGGTTTAACATTTAATGCTTCGGATATTCTTTCCAAAAGATCTGAAGAAACAAAACTTTTCCCGCATTCAATATCGCTTATATGTTTTTGTTCCGTATCGGCTAACTCTGCAAGATTTTCTTGAGTTAACCCTTTGTTTATCCTATATTCTTTAATTTTCAATCCCAATAATTCTTTAATATTCTTTGACATTTTTGTCTCCCGTGAAATAATATCAATTAATTTTTCCTGCAAAAACAATTTTAACTGTATATTATTGACATTTTTAGATGTATAATGTATAATTAATATATATAAAGTATTTTTTAAATAATAAAATACATTTAAAGTATTTTAAGGGATAGAAGCGACGAACGACAAAAGAGGAACCCGAGGGGTTAGCCTCGGATAATATAAAAATAAAAAGCAAAAAGGAGAAAATTTATGAAAAAGTTATTGAAATTTCGCAAAAATCACAACGGCTTCACCCTAGTTGAGTTGGTTATTGTAATTGCCATTGTAATCATTTTGTCAGTTATTTCCGTTCCTATTTACCGCGGGTATGTGGATAAATCAAAAATGGCAGAAGGTTATGCTCTTTTAGGCACAATACTTTCCGCACAAAAAAATTACTATTCGGAGCATGGGAATTTTTTGGAATATTCAGCCAGTAAAGATCAGACATCGTATGAACCTGCATTAGGAAT
>CAJOOL010000235.1 GCA_905236115.1 uncultured Endomicrobiia bacterium | reverse complement strand
TTGATAACTCTTTATCGGAAATTTTTACGGGAGACTGTTTTTTGCAAACTTTCTGTTTCCATACAGCCGTTCTTGTCGGTTTTGGAACTCCATCATGCAAAAAACTCATTTCCATATCGGCAACAATCTTTTTGCCGTATTTCAAAATAAGTTTTTTGTCGTTTGTAAATTTTCCTATAAAAGTCGCTTCAACATTTTCTTTCTTAAATAAATTTAAAATTTTATTTTTGTTTTTCGCCGGAACAGCAAAAACCATTCTTTCCTGTGCTTCGGAAATCCATATTTCCCACGGATCAAGCCCTGCATATTTTAAAGGAACTTTTTCCAGCTGAACTTCCACGCCGGTCTTTTCACCCAGCTCGCCGACCGCACTGGAAAGCCCGCCTGCTCCGCAGTCCGTAACTGCTCTGTAAAGTTTTAAATCTCTTGCTTTAAGCATCGTATCAAGAACTTTTTTCTCAACTATCGGGTTACCTATCTGTACCGCACTTACATCGGATTCTTTATCAAGCTCCACAGAAGAAAACGTCGCTCCGTGAATACCGTCGCGGCCTGTTCTTCCGCCTACAACAAGAACCAAATCCCCGGGTTTAACTTCCTTTTCCGACATTTTCTTGGGAATTATTCCCATAGTTCCGCAGTATACCAGCGGATTAGCCATATAACCTTTATCAAAAAATACCCCGCCGTTTACCGTCGGAATACCCATTCTGTTACCGTAATCACGCACACCCGATACAACGCCCTTTGCTATTCTTTTCGGATGGTGCATTCCTTCGGGAACTTCAGAATTTTTCGTATCGGGAAGCCCGAAACAGAAAACATCGGTATTGGCCAAAGGTTTAGCACCCAAACCAACACCTAAAATATCTCTTATTACGCCGCCGATACCGGTAGCGGAACCTCCGTAAGGTTCCAAGGCTGACGGATGATTATGCGTTTCCACTTTAAATGCCACACCGTTTGTTTTGTCAAAATCTATAATTCCCGCATTATCTTTAAAAACGGAAATACACCAGTCTTTATTCAATTTCATTGTTGCATTAAAAATCGTTTCTTTCAAAAGATTTTTGTATTTTACAACGTTCTTTTTTCCGTTTATTTCTTCGGTATATTCAATATTTCCCGTCAATGTTTTATGTTTGCAGTGTTCGCTCCACGTCTGTGCAACCGTTTCAAGCTCCACATCCGTAGGGTTTCTTCCTATATTGCGGAAATAATTTTGCACTTCTTTCATTTCTACCAGAGAAAGCGACAGCACGCTTTTTCTGCTCAACTCTACCAACTGTTTATCATTCAAACTTAAAATTTCAATTGTGTTTACTTTCATTTTATTAAATATTCCTGAATTAAAGTATTTGCCAGCAATCCTGTTGCTATTTTTTTCAATTTATTTTCGTCAATATTTTTTCCGGTAAGCAGGTATTTTTTCCCGGTCTTAACAGTAAGCTCTTCTTTTATTCCCAAATCCTTTATGGCTTTTACCACACTTTCGCTGACGGTATCGGTTACACCATGTTTAAACCAAACTTCTATGGAATTTTTTTCAAGTTTTTTGTCTTTTAAATCTTCGTATTCTTTAACCGAATAATCTTCAGTTATTTTATCGCTAAGCAATTCTTTTCCGATAATTTCCGCCTGCTTTCCGTCAATACTGCCGGTAATTCTGTAAACCGCAAAATATTTTACGGAAGTTATATCTTTTATTCCCACAGAAGAAATATCCGAACAAGTATGAACTCCCTGCGGATCAACAAAACCGTCTTTAGTTTTAATTTTTATTTCATATATCATTTAGAAAACCCTGCCTGTTATTTTTTCATAAGCCTCTATATATTTTTCTCTTGTTTTATTTACCACATCTTCCGGAAGAACGGGAACCGGAGGCTGTTTGTTCCATTTTATTTTTTCCAAATAATCTCTGACAAACTGCTTATCCAAGCTGTCTTGAGATTTCCCGACGGTATATTTATCTTTTTCCCAGAATCTTGAAGAATCGGGAGTAAATATTTCATCTATCAAAATAAGTTTTCCGTCATAAATTCCGAATTCAAGTTTTGTATCTGCAAGAATTATTCCCCTTGCAGCACAATATTCGCTTACTTTATTGTAAAGCGTTATGGATGTTTCGCTTATCTGTGCGGCCAAATCTTCCCCGATTAATTTTACCGTTTCTTCAAAAGAAATATTTTGGTCGTGCTCGCCGTCATCGGCTTTTGTGG
>CAJOOL010000234.1 GCA_905236115.1 uncultured Endomicrobiia bacterium | reverse complement strand
TGTTAAAGTTATTTGCAGCAACAGCGTTGCAGTGCTTGACTGATTGATACCGGTAACTATAAGTCCCGTAAAAAATCCTTTCAATCTTGTTCCGGTAAATTTGGAAAGAATTGTTCTGATGTTTTGTCCTGCAATTTTTTGAAAAGCGGAATTGATTTTAAGCATACCGAACAACAATAAAGCCGCACCGCCGAACATTGCGGCAAACATCATAAACAGCCAATTTTTATTTAATATGGATACGGTGAAATATACGGGAGCGGCAAAAACATCAGCACTTGCAATAACGTTTATCTTATCGTTTGCTTTTTTATTTATTTTTATTTTGATTTTGGCAAATCCGCCGTCGTCGGTAACAACGGTTATTTTTTCCGGTTGTTCATTGGGAGTACCGCCGTCTATTACGGAAAAATTTATTATTTTTCCTGCAGCGGGATTTTTATCTTTGTCAACAAGTTTGACAACAAAATCATTTTTCAGAACGGAGCCGCGGACAGCGAGCTGTTTATCGCCCGAGATTTTTTCCAAATAAAAATCATGTCCTTGACACAGGGCAGGAAATAAAAAAAATACCGCAAAAAAAACAGAAAATATAAACTTTTTCATTTATTTGCTAATTTTTATCTTCAACCTTTCAACTATTTAACTCTTCGGTTCCTCAACCATTTTAAATTCGCTCGGCAAAAGCTCCGATATTTTTGCCGTTTTAAATTCATTTTCATTAATGTTGTAAATGATAACGGCATCTTTTGAAAATTCCGTTATTACCTGCCGGCAGGCTCCGCAAGGAGTAATATTTCCTTTAGGACTGTAAACGGCCAAAGCCTTTATTTCTTTACATCCGTTAGAGACGGCATTAAATACTGCAGCTCGTTCCGCACAAATGCTTAATCCGTAAGAAACATTTTCAACATTTGTTCCGCAGAAAACACTGCCGTTCCCGCACAAAACGGCAGCACCTACTTTAAATTTGGAATAAGGACTGTAAGAATTCCTGCAAACTTTCTTTGCAAGATTTAATAAATTACGATACAGATTATCTTTCATAGATACTTTCAATTTTTAAAATATTTATCCAAAAATAAACTTAAATCTTTATATGCGGGAGCTTTCGTTACGGAATCTTTTGCAGACTGCACGGCATTTTTTAGAGCATTGCGGCAACCGCATTCGGCTTTTCTTTCGGCCATTTTCGGTATTAAAATTTTTATAAGTTTTTTGCATGCATTGGCATTTGCCTGCATAACTTCAACCACTTTTTCGGCTTCCACTTCTTCACCTATTTTAAACACGTCATAGTCGGTAACAAGAGAAATATTCGCATAACAGATTTCCGCTTCTCTTGCAAGTTTTGCTTCAGGAACAACCGTCATACCGACTACGGAAAAACCGTTCGCCCTGTTTACGTTGGATTCGGCTCTTGTTGAAAACTGAGGTCCCTCAATACATACGTAAGTCGTATCACTGAAATGATGTTCTATTGCCAGCTCGGTAACACATTTATGAATAATATCTCTTAACTCGTTACAAAACGGATCCGCAAAACTTATATGTGCCACAATACCGTTGCCGAAAAATGTATTTATTCTGTTTTTTGTTCTGTCATATATCTGTTCCGGTATAACAAAATCTTTCGGTTTTATAGTTTGCTGAAGAGAACCTACCGCAGTTAAAGAAATTATCTGTTCAACACCTAAAGATTTTAAAGCATAAATATTTGCTCTTACATTTATTTCAGACGGTAAAATAGTATGACTTTTTCCGTGTCTCGGAAGAAATGCCGTTCTGACTCCGTCTATTGTTCCGATTTTTATCGGTGCCGACGGTTTGCCGAAAGGTGTTTCAATATTGACTTCCGTAACATTATCAATACCGCTTATTTCGCTTATTTCGCTTATTCCGCTACCGCCGATTACTGCAATTTTTACGGGTTCAATCTGTTTTGACATTTTGCCTCCTGAATTTATATTTATTTATTAAAACATCATACAGCTAACACTAATTATACCACATTTAAATGAATTCGGAAAGGGGAATTTTTCTCAAAATAAAATATTTTGACATAGCCAGTCATAAAAGATAGAATA
>CAJOOL010000233.1 GCA_905236115.1 uncultured Endomicrobiia bacterium | reverse complement strand
TGAGGGCTGAGAACGGCAGTTGAAGTTGAAGAGTATTTTTAAATAAGCTTTCTCAAAAATATTTTTAAAGAATAAAAATATTTTTTTTAATAAGTTTGCTTCTTTATACTCAACATTGTCTTGAATTTATGTTGTTTATATGCTACAATATGAAGTATAGAATAGGGGATATAAATGTTAATAGAGTATACCAAACAATATGAAAAGTGGTATCTAAGATTAAAATCAAAAGATACAAAGTTTGTTGTTGTTGACAGAATTAACAGAGTCAAAAATGGAGATTTTGGAGATTATAAAGACTTAAAAAAAGGATTGTTTGAATTAAGATTTAAAATTGCAGGTGGTATTAGAATTTATTATACCTTTAAGGAAACAGGCGAAATAATTTTATTATTGGTTGGTGGCAATAAAGACAGCCAAGAAAAAGATATTAAAAAAGCAAGATTATTAAAAAAATTATATTTAGGAGAATAAAATGAAGAAATTAAAAACAGGAAATTTTGATGATTTGGTAATAAAAGATTTTAAAAAGCATCCTGAATTAATAAAAGATTTTAAAAAATTTATTGTAAAACAATATAAACAAGATAAAGATTTAAGTATTTTTAAAGAAAATTTAAAAATTATTATGCAGTCGGAAAGAGGGTTGACTACCAAAATATCAAAACAGACAAAAATAGACAGGGCAGGAATATACAGAATATTATCGTCCAAAATTATGCCCAGATTTGACACTTTTGAAAAATTGCTTGGTGCTGTCGGCTATCGTATAAATATTCAGCTTGCATAGCTGAAACGACAACGGCGGATGATTGGAAGAGTGGAAGATTTGAGGAAAGAGGAATAGAATGGTTAAAAGGTTGAAATGAGAAACGAACATAAGAAAATTTTTAGAAAAGTTCCTCTGTATCGGACAATTCGGTAATATTAAAACTGATTGATGAAATGAATAAGAAGTTTGAGACGGAAATTTCCATGCTGAAAAAAGAAATAGAAATACTGAAAAACAAATGATTTTTGCCGTTGCAAATTTCTGCCGGTAAGCCGTCTTTCCTTAAAAAATTAATTCATCAATATTTTCTCAAAATAATTTACCATAAAAAACGGAATATCGTAAATATTTTCGGTTTGTTTGTAATCGGCTTGAGAAAATCTTACGGCGTAGTTCGGAAAAAATTTAGTAATATAACTCTTCAAACTTTTAGCTTTCAAATTTGTTGATGCTTTTACTTCCACGGGAATTATTTCGCCTTTATACTGAATTAAAAAATCTATCTCGGCAACATTCGTATTATCATTAGCCCAGTAAGCAATTTCCATATCATCAACGGTTTTCAATTGCTGCAGAATATACTGTTCTGCTAAAGCTCCTTTGAACTCCGTAAATAATTTATCTCCGTCAATAATTACTTTCGGCTCCAAACCGCTTATGGCACATAACAGACCCGTATCAAGAAAAAATAATTTAAAAATATTTTCTTTCAAATATCCGCTCAAAGGCAGTGCCGGCTTGGATACTCGCTGAACTTTATACACAAGTCCGCTCTCGGTCAGCCACGAAATGGCATCTTCAAAATCTTTCGCCCTGCTGTTGGCTAAAACTTCCTTATATGTAAATTTTTTGTTTTCTTTTGATAATTGAGGAGAAACCGCATTCCAAACAAGCATAACTTTAGACAGCAGTTCTTTAGGGATATGTTTTGAAAAATCTTTTTTATAAGCGTCAATAATTTCTTTCTGCAAACTGCGGACTTCCGTAATATCTTTGTTTTTTACAAAACTTGCTACGACTTCAGGCATCCCTCCGATAAACATATATTGTTTAACATAGTCAATTAATTTATCTTTAAAAATTTTTATCATTTCAAAATCTTTTTTTTCTATCAGTTCGGCAAGACGTTCTTCGTTTAAGGCATATAGAAATTCTTTAAAATTTAAAGGGTATAAAGACATTGTTTCCACTTTCCCGACCGGATAAGAAACGCCGCTGTGCAATGCCACTCCCAGAAGACTTCCTGCACAGATTATATTCAGCTCGGGCATTTCTTCGTAAAAATATTTCAGAGAAGTTATCGCCGGAGGCAGTGCCTGTATTTCGTCAAAAATAATGAGGGTATCCCGGGGAGTAATTTTTAAATTAAATTCGGCTTCCAAACCGAAAATAATTCCTGCGGGATTAAAATCTTTTTCAAAAAGCGGATGAACTCTTTTGTTTCTTTCAAAATTTATATAAACAACTTGTTTAAATTCTTTTTTGCCGAATTCCTGCATAAGCCAAGTTTTGCCGACCTGTCTTGCACCGTGCAGAATAAGAGGTTTACGGTTTTTTTTATTTTTCCAATCAATAAGTTTTTTTATTGCAAATCTTTTCATTTTTTTCCTTTTTTATATATGAATTTCACACTTTTCCTTAGGAAAATATGCCGATATTCTACACTTTTCCTTAGGAAAAATCAACATTTTTTTACACTTTTCCTTAGGAAAATAAAATGTTTCACGGTGTTTCCTAAAATGCCGTCACGGTTAACCAATACAAGTGCTTGACAAAATTTTTTACTTGTGGTATAATTAGCACTTGTGATATTTAAGTGCTAATAAGAGCAGAGTGCCAATTTAGAGGTAAGTATGCGTCAAATATCAAAAAGTCTTTTACAGGAAAGGAAAGCCAGGGTTTTGTATGCGGATATTCACGAGTACATAAAAACGGGTAAGCCTGTCGGTTCAAGCGTGTTGGAGCAAAAATATAAATTCAATTTGTCTCCTGCTACATTAAGAAATTTAATGGCGGAGCTTGAAAAAGACGGATACTTGACACATCCTCATACTTCTGCAGGCAGAGTACCTACGGATGAGGGATATAAAGCTTATGTAAATTCTCTTGTGGAGCTTCAAAGACTTGCCGTTGAAGAAGAAGAAAGAATAAAAAAAGAATATGAGAAAAAAACAAAAGAAATAGAAAGTCTTCTTTCACAGACGTCAAAAATATTGTCGGGGCTTTCCAACTATACAGGTTTTATTACTTCGCCAAAAGCGGCAGCTAACGAGATAAGAAACATAGAGCTTACGCAGGTGTCAAGAACGCAGGTGCTGGTTATTCTTCTTACAAAAACAGGTATCGTTAAACATAAAATGATTAACTTAAGCGTTGACAGCGGCGACCTGTATGAACTGAAAAATTTCTTAAATGAAAAATTAAGAGGTTTATCCTTAGAGGAAGCCTCAAGAAGAATTTTGGTGGAAGTGGAACAGTATCAAAACAAACAGAAAGATATGGTTAAACTTGCCGAACAAATCAGCAGCGTTATAGAAAGCATTCATGAAGATATTTATGTTGACGGAACGTCTAATGTTTTGGCCGTACCGGAATTTACGGATTTTGAATCTGCACGAAGTTTGATAAAATTAAACGAAGATAAAGACAGACTGATAGAAATAATAGGAAAAGATTTTAATGAAAATAAAGTTAAGGTAAAAATCGGCGGAGGCGGTGAAGTAACGGAATTAAAAGATTTAAGCGTTGTAACGACATCGTATTCTTACGGTGATAAAATAGTGGGAGTTTTGGGAATAATAGGGCCTAAAAGAATGGATTATGATAAAATGATGGCACTTGTAAATTCCGTCTCAAATATAGTCAACGGATTTTTATTAAAAATGGGAGATGAACAGGATGAATAACAATGAAGAAAAAGAAAAAATAGAAGAAGAGATTAAAGATATGGCGGCTGAAATGACCGACGAACTTATAAATAAGTTTAACGAAGAGGC
>CAJOOL010000232.1 GCA_905236115.1 uncultured Endomicrobiia bacterium | reverse complement strand
TTTTCGGACTGTGCTATGTTCAGTCCAATTTTTTATTTATTTTTATTGCAGTAAATTTTTAAGTAAAAATGTTTAATCCCATATAAATGATTTTAAAAAATTGTTATATTTTTTATTTGTATTCAAAAATAACAAATATTTATTTAATAGGCATCTTCGCGATAAGTTGTGCCACCATCAATATTATAATGTAGTACTAATCTCGTTTTACCAGCAA
Organism: uncultured Endomicrobiia bacterium; assembly: GCA_905236115.1. Classification (GTDB taxonomy): domain Bacteria; phylum Elusimicrobiota; class Endomicrobiia; order Endomicrobiales; family Endomicrobiaceae; genus Ruminimicrobiellum. Next base: position 4,917 of record CAJOOL010000232.1, on the reverse strand, counting down.
CTCTTCTTAAATCTTCAGGTATATTTACACCTGCCCATAACATTTCTTTTAGTTTGTCTCTGCCACTATCACCGACATGAAACAAAGTAAAATATTTATTGCCACGGGCATCAACACCTAAAACTGTTTCATAATTTGTAAAAACGAAATTTCCTGCAGAACTTTCTCTACAACTTAGAAAATTACCATATTCGCTATAATAAGCTTTTTGAGCTGATAAAATTGTTCCTAATAATGCATAAGCTTCAGACCATTTTGCCTTATCCACATAACCTCGGTAAATCGGCACGGAAATTACAGACAAAATAATGACAATGGCGATTACGATTACCAACTCAACGAGGGTGAAACCACTGCGATTTAACTTTTGCTTGATTTTTAATTTTTCCATAGTTTTTCTCCTTTGTTTGTATTTGGTCGGAAATATTTATTTCGCAAACCCAAAACCATAAGAGGTGGCGGTTTACGGTTTGCTCCAACAAATATTTCCTCCTAATAATTCGTAAATATATACGGTAAAAATTGCTACGCAATTTTTGAGTTTAATATCAACTGCGAGATCCCCGACAGAGACACTCGGGGATGACAGACTTAAGAGGTGTATTTTTTGCTTCGCAAAAAATCTGTTTTAATTATCCGAGGCTAATCCCTCGGGTTCCTCTTTTCAAACGGCAAGATTGCTTCGTCGCTTGCTTTGCAAGCTTCCTCGCAATGACGGCAACAGACAACAACGAACGACAAAGAGGAGTTTTATAACATAGATTCCCGATTAACGATTACAAAGTGCTTCGCACTTTTCGGGAATGACAGACGAAACGACAATTAACGGCAACGTTCCAACTGCGAGATCCCCGACAGAGACATTCGGGGATGACAGACTTGTTCAAAGAGCTTCTCGGCCATACCAAAAAACTCCGTTTTTTGGTATACTGTCGCCGAGAGATAAATGCTTTGCGGGTTTTTATCTTTTTTCCAAGCTAATGCTATGTTTTGGCGGTATGCCAAATCAGCCCGCTCGGCGTATTTTAATATTATTTCTAATAAAAAAGAACAACTTGAATTCAATATTGTTCATATTATAATATAAAAATTGTTTTTTGTCAACGATTTTTTTATTTTTGCCGATCGCCTCATAAAGGAAACCTTGAGGCATATTTTGTTTCCAAACTTGGCGGAGGAACAGTGCAAGAAAAATTAGAGGAATTTTTTAAAGAGATTAACGGCGGAAAGCTCCGCGGTTCTCAAAAAATACTTGCCGATGCCGTCGGGATAGATGTTACGGCTGTTTCAAAGTGGAGTTCCGGCGTGGCAAGCCCGTCGGAAGACAACATAAAAAAAATGGCAAGGATTTTTAAAAAGTCTCAGGAAGAGCTGACGGAAATTTTTGCGGATAATTCCAAAATTCAAAATTACAAAAAACAGAATGAAATTGATTTTTATAAAAAAGAGCTGGCTTTAAGAGATAAAATTATTGAACTGCTGGAAGAGAAGATAAGAAGATTTGAGAACAGCGAGGGATAGAGGTATGGATGTATGGAAAAGAGTTGAATGGTTGAAATGTTGAAAACGACAGCTGAGAAACTGAGGGTAGATAGTCGGGAACGGCAGAGGATTGGATGATTAGAAGAAAGAAGAAGGAATAAAGCAGAAGTATAAATTTTAATGCAGGACTATGTCGGAGTAGGTGCCTGTTTTATCATAAAAAGAATATTTATATGAGCCGTCTTTATATTTAGTTTTAGACAAATCTATTTTAAAATTTCTTGCCAAAGTTTTTAATATCGGTTCAAAATTTTCCGGTTTTTGACCGTCATTCAATTTAATTTCTTTAAAATACCTGTTAAAAATTTTATCATTATTTTTTATTTCTTTTATATACTGGCTTACAAAATTTTCCTGTTCTATGCCGTTGGAAGCAAGTGCCGTTAAGATATTGTTATCCAGAAGAATATCTTTTCTTTCATCCGCAGTATTATTTTTTACGGTTTTCATTTCTTCCTGTGTATCCGATGCGGAATTCCTGTTAGCGGATATATAAGAAAAACCTAAAATTATACCTGCAACGAACAAAACCAGCAAGTATACTTTTATTAGACATCCGCTGTTTTTATTTTCTTTATTGGACATAATCTTTCCTCTTTAACATCAATGTATAATTAACAACAACTGCGAGATCCCAGACAACGACATTCGGGGATGACAGGCAACGGCATAACGGCAAAGAGGTGTTTTTCAAACTATTCCTTTTCTGCCTGTGCTTTGAACTTATTGGGATTATCAATATATTCTTTCACTTTTGCGTCTTTAATAATTTGTATTGCGGTGTCAAGAACTTTATCGGTAACTTTTTCTTTTTCCTGCTCCTGTTGTTTTTTCTTCTTTTTGGGTAAATCTTCCGACTCTGTCTGCATATAAAGTTTCACTTCGTCTTCGGTGGAAACTTCCACATAAATGTCCGGAGTGATGCCGTTGGATTTTCTGTCTTTTTTATTGTCGCTGTGGGTGATGTTTCTGCCTGAGGGAAGATAATATTTGGCAATAGTGAGCCTTAATGCGTTGCCTCCGGATAAAGGAAGTATGGTCTGAACACTGCCTTTGCCGAATGAGTTGGAACCTATAATCAATGCTCTTTTATAATCCTGTAAAGTACCTGTAACGATTTCCGCAGCGGAAGCCGAACCTCTGTTGATAAGAATTATCATGGGAATATCGGGATAGTCCGGAACAGACGAAGTATAATAATTCTGTTCGGAAATTTTATCTCTGCCTCTTGTGGAAACAACAATGCTTCCCTGCTTGACGAACAGCCCGCAGATGTCAACGGCGGAATCCAAAAGCCCGCCGGGATTGTTCCTTAAATCCAAAATAAAAGACGTCATACCTTTTTTGGAAAGTTCTTTTAACATTTTGGAAATATCGGAAGCACTCTGTGCATTGAACTCCGACAATCTGATGTAACCGATATTATCCTCAAGCATTTGTTTTTTTACGGTTTCAATTTTTATTTTTTTTCTTTTAATCGTAAAGTCCAGCTCTTGTTTGGAAGACGGTCTGAAAATCGTCAATTTCAGTTTCGTTCCCGGATTGCCACGCATAAGTTTTACGGCTTCGTCAATATCCATATTTTCGGTGGATTTATCGTTAATTTTTATAATTTTATCTTCGGGAAGAATTCCCGCCGAATATGCAGGCGTATCGGGCATAGGAGTGATAACCGTCAAGTCTCCATCCTGAGTAGTTAAACGTATGCCTACACCACCGAAAGAACCTTGAGTTTCCGTCTTCATTTCTTTATAGGCTTTTTCGTCCATAAACTGAGAATACGGGTCAAGCGTTCTGACGACACCTTTTATTGCCCCCATAACGAGGTCTTTCGGTTTAGTATCGGAAACGTATTTGTTGTCTATTATTTCCATAATATCAACCATCATTCTGAGTGCGGAATACGTATCGTCGGACTTGGCATAAACGCAAATGTTGAAGAAGAACAAACAGATTATTAATGTTGAAAAAAATTTTATTTTCTGCATAATGATACATCCTTTTAATAATAATAAACGGCAACGAACGACAACTGAGAGATCCCCGGCAGAGACACTCGGGGATAACAGACTTAAGAGGAATTTTATTAACATAGATTGCGGATCAAGTCCGCAATGACAAACTATTCAATTCTTCAACTTTTCAACTGTTAAACACTTAAGCCTCAACCACTTGATGAGAGGACACAGAAAAAACTGCAAAGTTTGAGGCGAAGCAAAGTATTTCGGCGACCGCGGTGTGCTAGAGTGTGAGCGTAGCGAACGGGCACATAAGCGATGGTGCAGCCCAAAATTTGCTGTTTTTTCGCTGTAATTGTAACATATCTAAAAAGAACTCTTAGGTTTCAGCCAAAGGAGCGGGTCTTCGGGAACGTTGTATTGTCTGATTTCAAAATACAAGACGGAATCGTTTCCACTGCCGGTTTCGGCAATATCCTGCTGTCTGGCAATATTTTGAGACTGCTTTACCAGAATTTTTTTCAGCTGTCCGTATACGCTGAAAAATATCCCTTTATGGTCTATAATAATTATTTTACCGTAACTTCTGAACTCCCCGGTAAAAACTACCGTTCCCTCATCTACAGCCTTTATCACTGCATTATCCCGGGCTTTTATTTTTATTCCGTTGCTTACGATATTGGTATTAAGTTCGGGATGTTTACTTCTGCCGTAATTTAAAACAATTTTGCCGTTAACAGGCCATGGAAGATTGTTTTTTCTTGTCTTGGTATTTTTATCTCTTAAAGAGCGTGTTTTGTCTCTTTGAGCGTTGCTTGCAAGAGTAAGTTTTTTTACCAATGCTTCCAATGCTTTTTTGGAATTGGCCAGCTCTTTAATTTCTTTTTCGGCTTTGGCTCTTTTATCGGTTGTGTTTTTCAGCTGACGATTTTTATTTTTTTTGATGCCGATATTTTTATTCATTAAGTCCTGTTGATGTTTCTTTAAAGAAACAAAATTTTTTTTGGATTTTGAATATTTATCAATATCGGTCTTAGCGGCATTGCTTTTATTTTGTGCTTCAAGGTATTTTTGGGTTCCTTTTTTTATGCTTAAAGTTTTAAGCTTATGCCACAAAGAATAATCAAAAAAAGAAGACGAACTTTTTTTCAAATATTCTTTCAAATCTTCATTGACGCTGCGTGCATATTTTTGTTTTTCGTTGTCGGCACGCAGATATTCGCCCGATGCCTCATTGATACTTTTTTCGGCGGTTTGAATTTTCAGTTTTAAAGAATTCAATTCTTCTTCATTTTTTGAAATGGCTTTTGATATTTTATCCAATTCAAGTTTAACTTTTTTTTCTTCTTTAATCAGCTTGTCTTTTTCAGCTTTCTTGTTTGAAATATTGGACTGAAGTTTGCTGAGTTCGGTTTTT
>CAJOOL010000231.1 GCA_905236115.1 uncultured Endomicrobiia bacterium | reverse complement strand
TTTTATCTCTCGGCGATTATACAAAAATGTTCTTTAATAGACAATAGTTATAGCGAAAAAACAGCAAATTTTGGGCTACACCATCGTATTCGGCTCCCTTATGTGCCCGTTCGCTTTCGCTCACACTCCAGCACACTGCGGTCGCCGAAATACTTCGCTTCGCCTCAAACTTTGCAGTTTTTTCTGTGTCCTCTCGTCTTATTGGTATGTTCAAAAAGGAAAAAGAGGAACGGGGAACAGGGCAGTCGCCCTTTAGCCCCGGATAATATAAAAATAAATAAAAAGGAGAAAAACTATGAAAAAGCTAAGACAGATGTATAGATGTATGGAAGAATGGAAGTATAGAAACGGGAAAACAACGGGATGCCCGACAAAGACACTCGGGCATGACAGACGTTTCGGTTTTACGCTGGTAGAGTTGGTAATCGTCATCGCCATTGTGATTATCCTGTCTGTAATTTCGGTGCCGATTTACCGCGGTTATGTGGATAAGGCAAAATATGCAGAGGGGTATGCTCTTTTGGGACAAATACTTTCCGCACAGAAAGCGTATTACAGCGAACACGGCAATTTCTTACATAGTTATGATACCATTAAAGAAGGAGGCTCAAATAGGTGGACTTGTAATGATGAAGTTCTAGGAATAGATACAAGAGGCAATAAATATTTTACTTGGTTTTATCCAGGTAATACAAGTGATGTTAAAATAGCTTTACAAGCTGCAGTAATTAAACCTACTGAACTTCAAGGTAACGGAAAAAATGTATTGGTATTGGAGTACAATATAACAAAAAAACCTAATTTTGTAGAAGTACATTGGTAAAAATTTTTATTGATATAGTAAATGGTTATTTAAATATTAGCAAAAAACAAATAAAAATATTTTACTCAAAAATATTCTTCAATCACAAAAAATACAAAACAAAATAACAGGATTATAACATAGCAATAATCCTAAAAAACGAAAGCAGAGTTAAGAACAAAAATCTTTTCTCTGCTTTCATATTTTTCATTTGTTTGATTTTTTATAATTTTTGAGCTATAATTAGTTCAGAGATTGGAAGATGTCCTAGAGGATTTTTATCGTTATAGGTCTTGATAAAGTCTTCCAATCTTTTTTTATTTCTACTTCATGCAAATAAGGCCCTTGTTTTGAACTATCTCTTTTTAAAATAATTTCTTCAATATATCGTTTTGACTTTTACTCATTGCAAATCCAAAGATACTTCTCCAAGTTCTTTATTTATCACTTTTTCGCCGTTTTCAACTTTTCAACAATCGTTCAATTGTAAATTCTAAATTACCGTTTTTCATTTTGCTTTCCGCATAACAATCATTGATTTTTTAAAATATTTTGTTCTATGAAATTATAAGATATTGAGTTTTCTATTGCTTGCTTAATTTTCTCTTGAATTTCTACGGGTATCGTACTAAGTATTTTAAAAGATTATCTTCATACATTTTTTGAAATTCTTGAACCGAAATTTTTTCCAAATGGTCTCTGTCGCATTGGATAAAAGAAACATCTTTTGTCAAATTACCCCATTCATGTTTAAAAACTTCCACCAAAGCTTTAGAATCATCTCTTAGTCTTGTTTTTGAATATTCATTGGATGTTATCCAAAAAAAACTCACTTCAACGTCAGTATGATATATAATTATTATTCTGTGTTCTTTGGGAGAATCTTTAGGCAAAGGAGCAAAATATGCTGTCCATTTTTCCAGTGGAACATTTTTAGTTATGTTCATGTCTGATGTAGTCTTCTTTTAAAATTTCTATAAATTTTCTGTCGTCTTCAAAAGGATCTTCTACTATTCCGTTTTTTTGGGAATTTATTAAATTTGCCGGATCTTCAAAAAAATCCGTAAAATTCATTGGAACGGATTTTACTTTTTTCAGTTCTTCTTCGTGTTTTTTCCACTCCGGATAGTCATGAGTAATAAAACTTAATTGCATACTCTGAAATTTCCCGTAAATTTCTAAAGCAAAATCCAAAGCCTTTACATATGAAAGAGACAGCTCGTCTTTTTGCTGAGGTTTTATTTCAACTTCATTTTCATTTTTTTCTTCTACATTGCTTAATAAATCAAAATCGTAATACCCCGAAGAATTTGCGATAGAGGGATATTTCTTTTTTAATATGTCATAAGTTGCACTTGCTACAGGACCATACTCCATAGCCACATAATTATCTGCAGAAGGAACCCAGCCGAAATGTCTTAAATGATACCTGTCGGAAAAGAACATCATTTTAAGCAGATACATTTTGTTGAACTTATCTTCGCAGACCGAATTTGACTGTAAATAATACAGTGCCTGCAGTATTTTTCTTACGGAAAAAATATTTTTCATAATATTGAAGTTATAAGATATTTTATTAAAAAAATCAAGTTAATGAAAAACGGCAATTTAGAATTTACAATTGAACGACTGTTGAAAAGTTGAAAACGGCGGAAAGCAGAGTGATGGAATTTTTCTCATTCAGAATTAATCAGCATTTCCTAAATTATACCATATTTTATAACAGGGTTCCAATGTCTTGAAAACGGCAGTTGAAAAATTGAAATACTGAGGAACATAAAATAACCGAAAGCAGAATAGGGAAAAATCCTTACTCTGCTTTCTTGTTTGAGCGTCGCTATGTAACGCTCTGTTTTTTAATTTTAAAAAATTATTATTTTATTATAAATTTATCTTTCGTAAAAAGTACCTCCGCTAGTAATGTT
>CAJOOL010000230.1 GCA_905236115.1 uncultured Endomicrobiia bacterium | reverse complement strand
GAAAGCAGAGTTAAGAATAAAAATCTTTTCTCTGCTTTCAAACTTTTCAACCTTTCAACTCTTCAACTGTCGTTCTCAGCCGTCGTTTTCAATCTTTCAACTCTTCCATTATTTATTTTTGGAATTTTTCAACAGAAAATTTGTTCCTGTTACTACTTTCTCATTTGTTTGTTTTTCAAAATCAATTCTTGCTCTTTTTGCTACTTTTCCGCCCTCAACACCTGCCTTTTTATTTTCTTCAAGTCCTGTAGCATTTTTACTTTGGGCTATTGTTCTGGTAGAAAGTTCCGCCAAAGCTGTAAATATCAGTTCAGCTTCGCTCATGGGGTCACGCAAATTTTGAGATTTTAGTCCTTTCAGTTGCTTGTGTTCTTTTACTGTCAGTCCGCTCCACTCTTGGTGTATTATGTTTGTCAGTATTGCGAATTCTTCGTCTTTTGTTATTTCGTGTTCTTTCCAATAATCGGTCAGTTTGTTTCGCGTTTCCTGCCCCATCATTCTCTGCTGTATCCACTTTTCGGAACGCCCTAATTTTCTGTAAGTTTCCCTTGCTCTGTCTATTGCCGTTGACGGGTCTGCCATTTCTTTCATTCTTTCATATCCTGTCCTTGCCAGCCATTGTTTTACAGGCTCCGCTTTCGGACTGGGAACGGATTGAACGATACGCAACATCGTTTCCGCATCGGCACAGTCGGTTTCCCTCATTTTACCGTCAGGAGCTGACATTTTCAACCGGTGACAATTTGTCACCGTTTCATTTGCACCCTCTTCACGTAATCTTTGTGCCAGTTTATTCCAATATTTTCTGGCTGTCTGATAATCTTTTTCAGTTAGAACAACAATAACATCCACTACCGAAAAATACCATTTTTCCTTTTTCTCGTCATACAAGGAACGGATTTTACTCTGTTCAAAAATTTTAATTTCATTTTTCATTTTCTGATCCACAAATTTTTATTATTCATAATATTATACAAAAAAAATCTCACTGCAAAATATTTTATATAATCATACTTTATATCCAAATAAAAAGCAACAATATTGTAATCGCGAACCATAATGAATTTTATCAACCCAGGCTGTCGGAATTAAGCAGAAATTCTTTCAGACCGATAATTAATATCCCCTCGTTATTTTTCCAAGGGATAATATCATCTTTTACAATTATAATTTTCTTGAAAGAATCTTTTGTTCTGTTAAGAGAATTTGTTTCCTGTTTCATTTTTTCTTCGTCGGGAATGGCAAGTGCGGACTGAATATAATATTTTTCAAAACCTTTATTGCAGACAAAATCTATTTCCAGCTGACTTCTGACCTGTTTCCCGTTTTCGTTTTTATGGTTGTATTCAACAACACCCACATCCACACTGAAACCTCTTAATAACAATTCATTAAAAATAATATTTTCCATAATATGTTCTTCTTCATTCTGTCTGAAATCCAGCATTGCATTTCTTAAACCTATATCGGTAAAATAATATTTTAACGGAGTTCCTATATATTTTTTACCTTTAATATCATATCTGACGGCTTTGTTAATTATAAAGGCATTAATGAAATAATCCAAATATTTACTTACGGTTGCGGAAGTAACGGAAATTTTTTTAAATGTTTTAAACATATTAGCTAAATTCAGAGGATTTGTCAGAGAACCTATTGATGATGAAATTATATTTAACAAATCTTTTATTATCTCTTCGTTGGCAATTTTGTTTCGCTCTATAATGTCGGTAATATATGTTTTTTCAAAAAGATTTTTAAGATAATCTTTTTTCTCTTCGTGAGAATTCAACAGAGCAATTCTCGGCATTCCGCCGTAAATAAAATACTGCTTCCATGCATCGTTTTTATCACCCTCATAGTTATCATAAAATTCTTTAAAACTTAAAGGATTTACATGTATTTCATCACCGCGGTCACGAAATTCCGTTACGATATCCGACGACAACATTTTGGAGTTGCTCCCGGTAACGTAAATATCCGCATTTTTTATTTTCATCAGTCCCAACAATGTATCAACAAAAGTTATTTTTGAATTTTTATTGTCTATATACGGATTTTGAATATCTTCCACTTTCTGTATTTCGTCAATAAACACATAATACATTTTATCTTTTTCTACCAAAAGACTGCGGATGTGTTTGTCCAATTCTATCGGGTTTCTGTATTTGGCATTTTGTGTTATGTCCAAGTCCAGCTCTATAATATATTTATCTTTTACTCCTATGGAATTTAAATAAGAATGATAAAGGTTAAACAGAAGAAAAGATTTTCCGCATCTTCTTATGCCTGTAATTACTTTAATAAGTCCGTTTTCTTTTTTACTTATCAGTTTGTTAAGATAATTTTTTCTTTCAATTATCATTGAGCCTCTTTTTATGCAGAATAAATTTTTGCATATATATGCACTTTTTTATTGTATTTATTGTAGCAGTTTATATATAAAATGTCAATGATTGATTTTTTACATAATAAATTTTTGCATTTATATGCAAAAATTTATTGCAGACAAATAATGTCTTCTTGAATACAGATAAGAGTTTTTGTGGTTTAAATTTTAAGGAAATGCTGATTAATTATGAAAGAGCAAAGCCCGAAGCAGATTTTGTCTATAAAGAGGCGGAACTTCGCAGGGATAGTTGGTAACATATCTCAAGAAGTTCCAACGAATTTAGAGGCAAAATATGCCTCAAG
>CAJOOL010000229.1 GCA_905236115.1 uncultured Endomicrobiia bacterium | reverse complement strand
AGTTGGTAACATATCTCAAGAAACTCCAACGAATTTAGAGGCAAAATATGCCTCAAGGTTTCCATTCAGAATTAATCAGCGTTTCCTAAATCGTGTTGCTACATAGCGGCAACCAAAAAAGAGACAGGGGATAATATTTTTTCCCTGTCTCTTGCCTTATATAAATCAAATATAAATCAAAAATTTTATAATTTAAAATTATCGCCGAGATAAACTTTTCTTGCTTCTTCGCTGTTTATCAAATCCGTTGCACTGCCCTCAAGCAGAACTTTTCCCTCACAGACAATGTATGCCCTGTCAATAATCTCAAGCGTCTCTCTGACATTGTGGTCGGTAATCAATATCCCTAAACCTCTTTTTTTAAGCCTTGCTATTATTCCCTGAATATCCGAAACCGTTATCGGGTCAATGCCTACAAACGGCTCATCAAGGAGCAAAAATTTAGGGTCATTAACCAAAGCTCTTGCAATTTCGCAGCGGCGTTTCTCTCCTCCGGAAAGAGTGGTGCTGAGCTGTTTTCTCAGTCTTGTCAAACCGAAATCTTCAAGCAGTGAATCCACTTTTTCCTGTTGCTGCTTTTTTGAAATCGGCAGCATTTGAGCTATAGCCATAAGATTATCTTCCACGGTCAGCCCTCTGAAAATGGATGTTTCCTGAGGCAGATACCCTATGCCTGCTCTTGCACGTTCATACATCGGAGCTTTTGTAATATCTTTATCGTCCAGATACACATTACCGTCATAAGGTTCTATCAAGCCCACCGTCATATAAAACGTGGTTGTTTTTCCAGCACCGTTAGGCCCCAACAGCCCCACAATTTCCCCTTGAGAAACCTGTATGCTTATGGAATTTACTACCATTCTGTGTTTATATTTTTTATACAAAGATTTTGCAGAAAGTATCATTTTTGTTCCGCCTCTAAAGGATTTTCCAAATTATCAAAAATAATTTTTCCTTCAACATTTTTATTCATTTTAACAGTTTTATCATTGTAAAAAAGAGAAATTTCGTCGGCTTTAAATTCCGCATTTTTATCACCCTGCCATACGTTAATCTGCGGCTTATTTTTGTCCTTATACATAAAAAGAGAATTTTCTTCTTTATTCAGCAGTGCATTATCGGAAGTAACGGTTCCGGAAGAAGAAACAATTTTTACGTTTCCCAGTGCCTGTGCCGACGAAAAATTATCCCTCAAATAAAGCTCGTCCATATAGAGATAAATTTTCTCTGCGGCTTTTTTCTTATCGTTATTTTTTAAAGAATATTCCACAACCGGGCTGCCGCCCCACATTTTACCGTTCATTTTTTTTGTATTGTATTTTGCTTTTTTTGATTTGGCTTTTATCGTGCTTCCGTCGTTATTTTTAACAAAAAAATTAACCCTGCCGTTTGCATCAATATCATTGGTATTTTTATAATATTTCATTTCATCGGCTTTTATATTATAATTCCCACGGACAACATTTGCATTGCCTTTAAATACGGAAACAGCACCTTTATTTTTTATAATCATTTGGTCACCGGTAATTTCCGTTTTTTCTTTTCTTATGTCATTTGCAGCCTGCAAATAACCGCCGAACATTACCGCCGACAATAAAAAAGGCGAAAATATCAAAATTAATATCAGAAAAAAATTTTTAATCACTTAATCTATTATAATCCTTTCGTTTTTTATAACTATATTTTTCAAATCCGTATCGGATTGAAATCCTTTTCCGTAGATAACGCCGTCCTGTCTTGTTATTTTTATATTGCTGTCGGACGAAATTATTTTTTTATTTGCATCATAAGTTACGTCGGAAGTTTCCAGATGTTCGCCGTTTACCGTATCTATCACACATTTGCCGGATGCTTTTATGTTGTTTGTTTCCATATCAACTTCGCCCGTATCGGCAATCAGCAGAGAATGATATTTTCCGTCTTCATAAAATTTTACTTTGGGTTCCGTTAAACGTGCTGTTTTTTTGTCTTCGTTTATTTCCGCAAAATCGGACTCCAAAATAGTTTTTATATTTCCGTCTTTCGTTTCTGTAATAACAAACTTTTCTATCGTCTGTTTAATATCTTTTTTTTCTTCCTGCACATCTTCCGCCGTGCATGAAAGCAAAGCAAAAGAAAAAAACAAAAACAATATAAAAAATTTTTTTGCAAACGTATTTAACATATTTCTATTTCTGTTTGGTCTTCCATCTTTCATGAAACCACACCCACTGTTCAGGATTTTGTCTTATAAAATCTTCCAAATATTTTGTAAGTTTTGCCGTAAAATTTTTTACGTCGGTATCAAAATCTCCGGTACTTTCCGGAGGAATAATTTCATCGCTGAAAACAAATTGATGTTTATCACCGGGCAGTCTTTTATCCACTCCCATAATAACGGGTGTCTGAGTTTTAAGTGCCAACGATGCCAGCCCCAGCGGGGTGGAAGCAGGTCTTGCGAAAAAATCCACAAAAACACTTTGAACGGAAGTATCTTGGTCTATCAGCATTGCGATTATTTCATTGTTTCTTAACGCTTTAATCATTTTTCTTGCTGAAGAAGTTTCCGAACGTAAAATAACTTTTACATTCATTATGTTTCTGTATTTGACAAGCATATCATTCAGCTCGTCAATATAAATTTTCTTCGCAATCACGTTTACGGGAAAATGTTTTGCCACGCCGGCGGCAAGTATTTCCCAGTTTCCGCAGTGGGCACTTAAAATCAAAAGACCTTTTTTTCTTGCAAGCATTCTGTTGTAAATATCTTTTTGTTTATCGTCCATAGAGGCAAGCGAATCAAAAAATTCACTGCTCATTTT
>CAJOOL010000228.1 GCA_905236115.1 uncultured Endomicrobiia bacterium | reverse complement strand
TTCCGCTTGAAGCGGTTCAACCGCCTCTTTATAGGCAAAATCTGCTTCGGGCTTTGCTCATTCATAATTAATCAGTATTTCCTTAAGTTTTTTCAGTATATTAAAAAATTTTGGTATTTTCTTGTTCTTTTGTAAAAATTTCCTTGACTAATTGTCGATTTTATGCTACAATTTCATTAAAAAGGGACATTAAATGATAGTAGAACAAACTGAAGAGTTTGAATATTGGATACAGGAAAAAAAGAAAAAAAACATTAAAATATATTTTGCCGTTACTAAAAGAATTGAAAGAGTAAAGTTAAATAACTTTGGAGATTATAAGGATTTAAAAGATAATTTATTTGAATTAAGATTTTTTAACAAAGAATGTTCCGGATTGAGAATATATTTTACAAAAAGAGAAAACAAAATTGTTTTATTGCTTTCTGCAGGGAATAAGGATACTCAGCAAAAAGATATATTAAAAGCAAGATTATTGGTTACTCAATACTAAAGGAGGTTTAATATGAAGAAAAAAACAAGAAATTTTGAAGAAATGATTATAGAAGATTTCAAAAAAGATCCTAAACTCCTAAAAGAATTTAAAATTTCCATAGCAAAAGACTATAAAAAAGATAAAGATATTAAAGCATTTAAAGAATGTTTAAAACTTGTTATCCGAGCACAAAGAGGTTTAGCAACCAAGATAGCCAAACAAGCCAATGTAGACAGAGGAAATATCTATAAAATATTATCTTCAAAAATAAATCCCAGATATGATATGCTGACAACAATAATGCGGTGTGCAGGGTATGAATTTGACAATATTGCATATATCGGAGCATAAAATTATATTTAAATATAAGCTAAATGCTTATTATATTTAGAAAAAATTTTAGGAAATGCTAAAATGCGAAATTGTTCTGCTCGGCTTCAGCCTATTGACAACGAAAAGAATTTAGGCTATAATAGTGGAAGAAGCAGAAAAGAAGTTGAGGTTTTGTAAGATAGTTTTAAAAACTGAATATTGAATGTTTTTGGATCTGCGGAAGCAGAGCGAATTTTGTGAAAACAAAATTAGTTAGGAGTCCAAAAACAGTCGTTTTAAAGAATTTGAAAAATCTTTTAATTTATTGTTTTTTTCATATTCTTGCTATATTTCGCTCCTTATTCGGAGCGAAAAAGCGGCTGTGTATGGTCGTCTCCTAACTGCCTATACAGCTGCTTTTATTTTTGTTCTCATAAATGCTCTCCTTTCTTAGAAAATCCAAAAAAATAAAAAAATCAAAAATTAACTACCGGGATTATTGCTATGTATAATAACAGCAGTTAGATAAACTTTTATATTGGTTGAAAAAAATAAAAAGTAAATTGTAAAAATTTTATTACATATACAGCCGGGTGTTTGGCAACATAGCAGCCAAACAATAAAACGAAATTCAACATAGCAAAATTTTGTTGAACAGATAATAAATTTATCTCCCGGCTGATTGGAAGATTAAAAACGACAGTTGAATGGTTGAATAGTTGAAGAGTTGAAAACGACAGCAGAGCTTTGCTTATTCAACTATTCAACTAAAAATGTATGTAAAGGAGGAAACTTATGATTAAAATGAAAAATTTTACAAAAAATCCGAAAGGTTTCACGTTGGTGGAATTGGTAATTGTTATCGCCATTGTGATAATTCTGTCGGTTGTTTCTGTCCCGATTTATCGTGGGTATGTGGATAAATCCAAGATGGCTGAGGGGTATGCTTTGCTGGGAACAGTTCTTTCTGCTCAGAAAACATATTATTCTGAGTATGGAAACTTTTTGATGGCTAAAAATAGCAGTGCCGGAAATAAATATTGGACGGATAACGAATTAGTAACAGGAATTGATGCCAGAGGCAATAAATATTTTACTTGGTGTAAGGCCGGCTCCAACGATGAAAGCAAAAGTCCAAAAACTTGGTGTGGAGCAAATGTAGAATTACCCGAAGAATTAAGAGATAACGGAAGAAAAAAATGGTTGTCTTTATGGTATCTTATTGACAGTGGAGCAACATTTATTAAAGAATAATTTTTATAAACTACAAATACACAAAGGCGGGATGATGATATGAACTTAAAGAAACACTGATTAATTCTGAATGGAAACCTTGAGGCATATTTTGCCTCTAAACTCGTTGGAACTTCTCGCGATAAATTGCCCGGTATCCCTGCGAAGTTCCGCCTCTTTATAGGCAAAATCTGCTTCGGGCTTTGCTCAT